>NZ_JBSFKQ010000001.1:208082-462960 GCF_053598615.1 Kitasatospora sp. NPDC001095
GTCTTCGCCTCAGGACCCGCCGGCGTCTACCACAAGTACCAGACCAACCCCACCAGTTGGTCCGGCTGGGACCCCACCGGCGGCCCCGCCGACTCCCAGCTGACCAGTGAGCGTTCGCCGGACGGCCGGGTGGAGGTGTTCGCGATCAACGGCAGCACCGCACAGCACATCTGGCAGACCGGCGTCAACGCGCCGTACGGCCAGTGGGACACCTTCGGCACCGGCGGCACCGAGATCGGCGCGGCTGGCAACGCGGACGGCCGGATCGAGGTGTTCGGCTCCAACACCGACGGGGTCCACCACCGCTGGCAGACCGGGTTCTCCACCTGGTCCGACTGGGCCTGGCTGAACACCACCCCCGGACCCGCCGTGCCCTGACAACGCCCTGGAGCACAGCGATGCACCCGATCGGCAGGCGTGGCCTGCTGTGGGCGGCCGGAGCGGGAGCACTCGTGCTCCCGCTCGCGGGCCGTACCGCGCCAGTGGCATCCGCCGGCCGCCGCCGGACCCCACCCGTGGGTCGGCGGCGGCCGGCGGCCGTGGGCCGCCTTCGGCGACCGCCCGGCGGCACCGCCGCGTTCGGGGGCGCCGATGCCCTGAGCGCGGGGGCGCCGATGCCCTGACCGAACACCCGTGCACTCCGCTGCCACCTTGTCAAGTGGCCTGCGGCTCCGGTTTATTGTCGTACGCGAAGAGGTACCGTTCGTCCGTCCGACCTGAGCCGGCACGGCACGCGGGACGGTGTGCGGGGACGGTGTGCGGGGACGGTGTGCGGGGACGGTGTGCGGGGACGGAGGCGCGGTGCGCGGGACGGGGCAGCGGTGAGCGGGATCGTCGTCCACCTGCCGGCGGGGAACGGCGACACCCCGGTGACCTTGCGGCTCGGCCCAGGAGAGCGGGCGCGCTTCGGTCGCGGATCCGCCCACACCCCGGTGGAGCTGCGGCTCGGCGACGAGTCGGTCTCCCGGCTGGCCGGTGAGATCCACGCCACCGACGACCACTGGCAGTTGAGCAACCTCAGCAACACCCACGCCTACCTGGTGGAGAACCCGGAGGGCGCCGGCGAGTACCTGCGGGTGCCACCACGGCGGGTCGGCGCGCCGATCCCCTTCGAGTTCTCCCGCGTGGTGCTGCCGTCCCGGCGGGAGACCCCGCTGTCCTTCCAGGTGTTCGCACCCGACCACGTCTACCTGGACCCGGACACCCGCGGCGGCTCCCGGGAGAGCCGAACCATGACGGCGTACTCGCTGGACGAGACCGCCACCTACTTCCTGGTCCTGGTCGCGCTCTGCGAGCCGTGGCTGCGCGACCACTCCCCCGCCGCCGTTCCCACCACCCCGCAGGTGGTCGCACGGCTGCACGGCCACCCCGCCTGCGCCCGGCTCACCGCCCGCGCGGTCAGCTCGCACCTCGACTACCTCGCCGACGAGAAGCTCCGCATCGACCTGCCCGACGGCGACCGAGCGGACCGCCGCGGCGGCAAGCGTGAGGCCGTCGTGGGGATCGCCCTGAAGTTCGGCATCGTTCGCGAGGAGCACCTCGCGCTCCTGCCGGGCCCTGGCCCCGGCCCCGGCCGGTCCGGACGATAGGGAGGGCGGCGATGCTGCAAGATCCGGCCTTCCCCGTGGACAGCGAGGAACTGCTGCCGGCCGGCCATAGGGTCGGCGAGTGGACCGTCACCGGGCCGATCGGCGAGGGCGCCTGGGCCACGGTGTACGCCGCCCGACGGACCGACCACCGGACCGAGGGCGGGAACGACCGCGGGAGCGACCACCGGACCGACCGCGAGACCGACGAGCCGGACGACACCGTCGCCCTCAAGGTGCTGCCGACCGCCGGACTCGCCCCCCGCCAGGCCCGCCAGGTCGCCGAAGCCGCCCGGCGCGAAGCCGAGTTGGCCCGCACCGCCCCGCACCCCCGGCTGGTACGGCTGCTCGACACCCTCGTCCTGGCCGCCCCCGACCAGCCCTCGCTCGACGGCGCGATCGTCCTGGTCATGGAGCGCGCCCGGTGCACCCTGCGCGACCTGCTCGCCACCGGCGTCGACGAGGCCGAGGGCGCCCGGATCGTCACCGGCATCTGCGAGGGCCTGGCCCACCTGCACCGCTCCGGCTGGGTCCACACCGACCTGAAACCGGAGAACGTCCTCGTCGGCGCCGACGGCGAGGTCCGGCTCTCCGACTTCGGCCTCGCCATCGAACTCACCGGCACCCACGGCCACGGCGCCCCGATGGGCACCCCCGACTACCTCCCGCCGGAGCGCTGGCGGGAGCCGCTCGGCGAACACGGCGTCAAGGTCCGTACCACCGACGACATCTGGGCGCTCGGCATCGTGATCCACGAGGTCTTCGCCGCCGGCGGCCGACCGTTCCCCGGCACCACCCCCACCGCCCGCTGCGCCGCCGCCCAGCAGTACGCGGAAGGCCGCGCCGCCCTGCGGCTGGCCGCGGCCGTCCCCCCGTTCTGGCGCGCCCTGGCCGCCGACTGCCTCGCCCCCAGCCACGCCGCCCGCGCCCCGCACACCGCGGAGATCCTGCTCGGCCGCATCCGCGCCCACCGCCCCGACCGGCGCCCGCACCGCCCCCGCCGCCCGTACCGGCGTCCTCGCCCGCGCACCGCCCTGCTGGCCCTGGCCTCCTGTGCCACGGCCGCCGCCACCGTCACCGCCCTGTGGCCGCACCCGGGACCGCCCGGACGACTCGCCCACGTGCGGGTCTTCAACGCCGAACGCGGCTGCCAGGACCGCACCGACCGCGACCCCCAGTGCAGCCTCGGCCTCGCCGTCGACCCCCTGCGCCCCTACACCGCCGACAACGTCGTCCCCGAGCGGGTCTGGCACGACGACACCCTCGACGCCGACTGCCAACTGCCCGCCGGCCTCCCCGTCATCAACGAGGAGGACCTCACCTCCACGCTCTGGTACCGCATCCGTCTGCCGGGCTCCTCCACCACCGCGTGGCTCCCCGCCGTCCGCACCAGGGACCGCCCCGCCCTGCTCCGCTGCCCGTGAGCGCCGCCGGCCGTGAGCGCCGCCGGCCGTGAGCGCCGCCGGCCGGGCCACCCGCCGCTCGGCCGGCCCGCGTTGGGGGTGCCCCGCTGCTCGGGCTCGACGGCGCCGCCGTCACCGAGCAGCGGATGAACCTCCCTCTCCGGAGGACGGGGGTCAGGGAGCGGGTGACCGCCTGCCGGCCGCTCCGGCGGCGCGTTGGCAGAGCTCGACGAGGGAACCGAGGAACGGGCCGCCGTAGGCGCGGGCGGCGGCGCAGGGGTCCGTGTCGGCGGTGGTGGCCTGGCCGGGCGGCCGAGCGGCGGAGGGGGCGGGCCGCGGTCGGTGGTGAGCGCCCGGGAAGTGCGGCCGCTGACCCGGCCGGGCACCGTCCTCACCCGGCTCGGCGGCCGGGGTTTCCTGCTCGTCGGTGGGCGCGGCGTCCGGCGTGGGGACGGGCTCCGCGGCCGTCGGCTCCGGCGGGGGCGGCGCGGGGACCGGCGCCGGGGAGGGCGACGGCGCGGAGTGCTTCAGGGCCCCCACGACGGCGGGGGCGACCGGCTGGTCGTCGAGCGCCGGTCGCGGGCCCATTCCGAGGTAGGCCCGCGGGCCGGCGTCCGCCGCCCCCGAGAGCAGTGCCGTCGCCAGCACGACCGCGACGACGGCGCCACGCCCGAACGCCCGGACCGGGGACGGGCAGAGGGGCGGACGCCCGGCGCCGGCGTCCGCCGAGGGCTCGGACTCCAGCAGTTCCACCCGGCGCCGGCAGACCTCCGCGTTGCGTGAAGCCGCCCACTGCTCGGACGCCCCCTGGTCGGCCCACGCGGTGGCGGTCCCGGTGAACAGGTCGGCCGCCAGGCCCGGGTCCCCGCCGACCGCCGCGACGTACGCCCGCACCTCCTGCGCGCGCAGCGCCTCCGGGTGCGTGGCACCGCGCTCCAGGGCGACGTGCTGATGGAGCTCCTCGGCCAGGCGAGCGGCGAGAACCGTTTCGCCGACCTCCATGGCGCCCCGGATCAGGGCCACCCTGGGGGCGTAGGCGGCGGGCGGCTTCTCGGCTGCCGTCCTTGACGACGTGTCGGTCGGATCGGTCATGGGCCCCTCGCAGGTGGTCTCCGAACGATGGATCACGTCACCTATACCGGTCGGGGCCACCCGGCGGCCGGTCCGCGGTCGTCCCTTCGGGTGAAACCGTCAACGAGCGATCGGACGCCGTCCGAGGTTCCGGCCGCCCCGATCGGCCTCCGGCCGGGGCGCGGTGGGCCGCCGTAAGGCCTGCGATCGGCCTCCCGTCGGCCTCCCGTCGGCCTCCGGTCCGCCCGGCGGCCGACCGGCGCGCCCGTAACGGCTCCGCGCCGGGTTCGCCGCTTCGAGTGACAGGCCGACAGCAGGGGCACACGTCCGACCAGCGGTGGACCCGTCCGCGTCATCGGGTCAGCGGACCACGCCGGAAAGGTCCAGTCGCTCCATGCGGTCGAGGCACAGTTCATGAAAGCGAACGAAGTCACAGCGGCTCTTCCGTCGGCCCCGCCGGGCCGGGGAAATCCGCTGGCGCGAGACTCGCCGGGCCTTGATCCTGGTCACCGTGTCAGAACCCAAGCAGCAGATCCGCGCCCTCCACACGGCGTCCACGGTGACCGTCTACCAGGCGTACCGGCCTGAGATCGGCCTGCCCGCCGCGCGGGACGATCGGTTTCCGGCGGCGTGGAAGAGGGAGCGGATGACGTGGATCAAGCCGTCGTTCCTCTGGATGATGTACCGCTGCGGGTGGGCGCGGAAGGAGGGGCAGGAGACCGTCCTCGCGATCGAGATCACCCGCGAGGGCTTCGAATGGGCCCTGGAGAACAGTTGCCTGTCCCACTACGAACACGGACTGCACTCCGACCGGGCTTCCTGGAAGCGCGAGTTGAAGCGGTCCCCGGCCCGGGTGCAGTGGGATCCCGAACGGGATCTGCACCTCCGGCCGCTGGCCCATCGGTCGCTTCAGCTCGGCCTCGCCGGCGAGGCGGCTGGGCGGTACGCGGACGAGTGGATCGTCGCGATCGACGACGTCACGGCGCTCGCGCACACCATTCACGCCCACGTGCGGGACGGGGACCTGGACGCCGCGCGGAGGCTGCTTCCCGCCGAACGACCGTATCCGGCGGGCGACACGCTGCTGACCCACCTGGGTTGCTGAGCCGGTACCGAGAACGCGACCGGGGGCACCAGGAACTGTCGGATCGGTGGCTCCGAGTCGGCTGTGTCGAGCAAGGACAGCCCTGCCGGGCGGGGCCTCGGGGCTGTCCGACGGCGCCGTGGGAGGACGGGTGCTCCCGAGGCGGTCGCAGATGCAAGGGGCGACCTGGGGGCGTCAGTTCCCGCTCGGGAACTCGCCCGCCTGGATCGCGGCGATGGAGCAGGCCCCTCATGCCGAGCACCTCGTCGGCTCTTTCGACCGCGCCAGAAGTCGACCCCGCCGACTTCCCGCGCACTCAGCCGACTTCCCGCGCACTCAGCTGACGGGCCGGGCGGAAACCGCCGTGCGCGAGTGAGCTCCGTGCGCGAGACTGCCCGGATGGACATGGGCAGAGACACGGTGGCGGAGCTGGTCGGACAGGCCCTCGAGGCGCCTGACCGGCACACGGGCGAGGACCTGCTGCGGCGCGCCGCCGAAACCGACGCTCACGGCGCGGTGGCGCGCGCGGTCGACCTGCTCCGGTCGCCTCAGCCACCGGACCGGGCCCTGGGCTGCGATCTGCTGGGGTTCGCGAGCGACGCCCACGAGGACGTCCGGGCCGAAGTCGCCGTCACCCTGACCGCCCTGGCCGCTCGGGAGCCCGACCCCGACGTCCTCTGCTCGCTGGCACGCGCCCTGGAGCAGACCGAGGACCCCCGTGCCGCACCCGTCCTGGTGGCTCTGGCCGAACACGAGGACTCCGGGGTGCGCCAGCGGACGGCCATCGCGCTCGGCGGCTTCGCCGACGGGCCGCCCGACGGGCCGGAAGTCCGCGCGCTGGTCGCCCTCACCCGGGACGCGGACCCGGACGTACGCGACTGGGCGACGTTCTCGCTCGGTTTCCAGTCCCGGGCCGACACTCCGGCGGTCCGGGCCGCCCTCTGGGAACGGACGCGGGACTCCGATCCGGACGCCCGCGCGGAGGGCATCCGTGGCCTGGCGCGGCGGCGCGACCCGCGCGCCGCCGCGCTCCTGCGCGAGCTGCTGGCGGACCCCGACGGCGCCGAGGTGCTCACCTTCCGGGCGGCCGAGATCCTGGGCGCCCCCGAACTGCTGCCGCTCCTGGAGGACTACGCCCCGGACGACCACGGGGTCGCCGAGGCCGTCGCCGCCTGCGATCCGGCGCGCAGGGCCCGGCACGACGAGGCCGCCTGGACACTGGTGCGCACGCTGGAGCGGCTGCGGCCCGAACTGGCGCCCGCGGTCTGGGCGACCCGCTGCGAACCCGGCCTGACCCTCGGCCTCGGCAGCGGCCCCGACGCACCGGTCTACGACGTCGCCGCACTGCTCGCGCGGGCGGACGGCGATCCCCAGCGGGCGGCCGAACTGGTGGGCGGTGACCACCCGTTGGCAATCGGCCGCTGAGCACTCCTGACGAAAGTGCCGGCAGCGGGGCGAGGTCGGCCACGTCATCGCGGGCGAAACCCGGCGACGTCGGCGACCTTCCCCGGGATACTGGTCGCCCATGGATGAGGTCGAAGTCGTCGTCGCCCATTCCGAGCGTGCGACTCTGCGGGTCGGCGACGTGTTCCTGAAGGTGGACGCCGACCAGGCGCGCATCGACGTCGAGGTCGAGGCGATGTCCCTGGCGCCGGTCCCGACCCCGGAGGTCCTGTGGCGCAAGCCGCCCGTGCTCGCGCTCGCCGCGGTTCCGGGGACGACGCTCGGGCGCCTCGGTGGGCCGTCGACCGGGTCGCCGGCGGCGTGGGCCGCGGCGGGCGCCGCCATCCGGAAGCTGCACGACGCGCCGCTGCCGTCCTGGCCGGGACGGGCCGGGCGGAGCATCACCGCGCTGGCGGCGGAACTCGACGACGAGTGCGAATCCCTCGTGACGGACGGCGTCCTGCCCGCCGACCTGGTCACCCGCAACCGCCGGGTCGCCGAGGCCGCACTCCGGCCCTGGTCCCCGGCGTTCACGCACGGCGACCTGCAGATCGCGCACGTCTTCGTCGACGGCGACGAGGTCACGGGCATCATCGACTGGTCCGAGGCGGGCCGGGGTGACGCCCTGTACGACCTCGCCACCTTCACGCTCGGACACGAGGAGCACCTCGACGACGTCATCGCCGGCTACGGCACCGACACCGGCGTCGACGTCGACGTGATCCACGCGTGGTGGTCGTTGCGCAGCCTGCTGGCGGTCCGCTGGCTGATCGGGCACGGCTTCGACCCCTACACACCGGGCTGTGAGGTCGACGTGCTGAGATCCCGGATGTGAAGCCCTCGATATCCGCCGGCCACTCCCGGAACACCCCGAAGCCGGGAACGTGAGAAGTCGGCCCCGCCGACTTCCTTTGCGCGGGGTGGTGCGCGGCACGGCACAAGGGGCCGTGGGAACGACTGTTCACGGATTCGTGGAGTGCCGCACCCGGGTGCTGGCCCCGGCGTCGAGGAGACGGCAAGGTACCCGGCCATCGAACCGTCCCTGCTCGGCATGACCCGGGACTACGCCGCCTTCGCCTGCCTCTTCGGCGTCCGGGATCTCAGGGACCACTGGCGGCCCGTCGCCGCGGGGGGCGGGGCGCGCTCGTGTTCCCGGGCCGGCCTCTGGGGCCGGGCCGTCGGAAGTCAGCGGGCAACCGAACAGACCGGGGCACAGTCGGACCGATTCGGGCGGGATGGGACGATACCTGCCATGTCAAGCACGTCTTCCCTGGTCCGGGTCACCGATGCCCCGCCCGAACCGCTCCGCCGCCTGCTCCTCGACCTCGGCGAGGCCCTGCTCGGCGGCGGCCTGCCCGTCCATGACGTCGAAGAGGAACTCCACTGGCTGGGGCGGGCGTTGGGGGCTCCGGAGGTGCGGGTCGCCGCGCTGACCAACGGGCTGTTCGTGTCGCTGGACGCGGACGGGGCCACCCGGTTCCAGCCGGTCGGCGGCGCGCTGCGGTTCGAGCAGACGGCCGACGTCCTCCACCTGGTGCACCGGCTGCGGACGGGCGAGCTCGACGGGCCCCGGGCGCTGGCCGAACTGGACCGGATCCGGCGGGCGCCGGCCCGCTGGCCCGCGTGGGTGGCGGATCTCGGGGCGCTGCCGGTCGGCGTGGGGGTCTGCCTCTTCCTCCAGCCGGCGGCGGCGAACGTGCTGGCGGCCGGGTTCGGTTCGCTGATCGTGGTGGGGCTGACCGTGCTCGCCCGACGGCTGCCGTACCTGCGGCCGCTGCTGCCCGTCACGGCCGGCTTCCTGGTCGCCCTGCTGGTCCTGGCACTCGCGCGGGCCTCGCTGCTGGAGGGCCCGCTGCGGACGATCGTGGCCACCCTGGCGATCCTGCTGCCGGGCGGGCTGCTGGTCACCGGGCTGTCCGAGATCGCGGCGGGCGCGGCCAGCGCGGGCACGGCCAGGCTGGTGTCCGGCGCGGTCCAGCTGGCGCTGTTCCTCGCCGGGGTGGCCGCGGCCGCGACGGCGATCGGCATGCCGGCCACCGCGCTGGCCAACGTCCAGGTCGCCAAGCCCAGCTGGTGGGTGATCGCGCTGGGGTTGGCGATCGCGGTGGCCGGCGTGGTGGTCAACGTCCACACACCGCCCTCGGCCATCCCGTGGATCGTCGCCGTGATCGCGGTCAGCGTGACCGCCCAGGTGGCGGTGGGGTCGGTGCACGGCGCGGCGATAGGCGGCCTGGCCGGGGCGGTCGCCGCCGCGGTCGCGGCCACCCTGGTGCACTGGCTGCCGGGCGGTCCGCTCTGGCAGGTGCTCTACCTGCCGGCGTTCTGGATCGTGGTGCCGGGCTCCTTCGGTCTGTTGAACACGGCGCAGATAGAGGTCGGGAACGGGGCCCAGTCGGTCCTGGCGGCCGTGTCGGCGGTCTTCGGGGTGTCGATCGGCACGCTGATCGGCGCGGTGATCAGCCGGATCCCCCGCCCCTCCCGCGCCGTGCTGCTGTCCCGGGCCTGACCCGGGGCGGCGGCACCCCGGCCGGGATGGGTGGCGGATTCGGGTCCGCCACCCATCCCGTCAGGCGTGGCGCAGGGCCTCGGTGAGGCGGCGGCCCGCCTCGACGACGGCCTGGGAGAGCTGGGCGCCGGGGTGGCGGGTGAGCCGTTCGATCGGGCCGGAGACCGAGACCGCGGCCACCACCCGGTTGGACTGGCCACGGACGGGCGCGGAGACGGAGGCGACCCCGAGTTCGCGCTCGCCGACGGACTGCGCCCAGCCCCGGCGGCGTACGCCGCTCAGGGCGGTGGCGGTGAAGCGGGCGCCCTGCAGCCCGCGGTGGAGGCGCTCGGGTTCCTCCCAGGCGAGCAGGATCTGGGCGGCGGAGCCGACCTTCATGGGGAGGGTGATGCCCACCGGGACGGTGTCCCGCAGGCCGGTGAGGCGTTCGGCGGCGGCCACGCAGATCCGTACCTCGCCCTGCCGGCGGTAGAGCTGGGCGCTCTCGCCGGTGAGGTCCCGCAGCTGGGTGAGGACCGAGCCGGCCGCGGCCAGCAACCGGTCCTCGCCGGCGGCCGCGGCGAGCTCGCCGACCCGGGGGCCGAGCATGAACCGGCCATGCACGTCCCGGCTGACCAGACGGTGGTGTTCGAGTGCGACGGCCAGCCGGTGGGCGGTGGGGCGGGCCATGCCGGTGGCCGCGACGAGGCCGCCGAGGGTGGCGGGGCCCGCCTCCAGGATCCCGAGGATCGAGGTGACCTTGTCGAGCACGCCGACGCCGCTCGTGTTCTCCATGGGTGGGGTACTCCAGTCTCAAGGCCCGGGAGCAGCGGGTCGGCGCTGCTCACGGCGGCTCCTGGCGGGGAGCCGGGGGGTGGTCAGCGAGGACGGGCCGCGGAAGTCGGCCGATTGCCTGCGCCGGGCACGAGACGGGTACGCGAAAGCGCCGGGGCGGGAAGCGCCCGGGCGAAGGACAGCACAGAGAGCACCGTGTCTCCTCATCTTTCCCGCGCCACATTGGCGACAGGCCGGAGTTGGCACTGATCCCGGACGGCACGGCGCGTACTTCGGACGCCGGGTCGAACGGGGAGTTGCCGGGGCTTCGTAGGGCCGGTCCCTCCACCCCTCTGGATGATTCGCCAGGAACGATACAAGACTCCCCGGGCCCGCTGCCAAGCCCCCCTGCTCTCGACGGCGGGCGGGGCGGGCCCGCTCAGCGGTGGCGCGGCTCCGACAGTCCGGTGCGCGGGGCCGGGTCCGGGCCGCCGGGGGCGGTGGTGTCCCAGGCCCGCAGCGCGGCGAGGGCGGCGGCGCGTTCCGGCGCCGTCGGCCGGGTGCCCTCGGCGCCGAGCAGGTAGTCGGCGACCGGGGTGAGCAGCAGGGTGGCGCCGCCGGCCGGGAGCAGCAGGGCCTCGTCCCACTGGTGCCGGATGACGGTGCGGCGCAGCAGGGTGCCGTGGCGCAGCAGGGTCCCCCCGCGCGGCCGGTGCGCGCGGGTGAGGGTCCGGCGGCGGCGGAGTTCGGGGCCGACCTCGGCCTCCAGGACGGTGCGCACGTCCCGCAGGGAGCCGAGCGGCACGTGCTCGGCGGCGAGGTCGAGCAGGGCGGCGGCCTCCGGGGCGAGCCGGTAGGCGGCGAGGACCGCGGCGGTCTCGGCGGGGTCGAAGGGCTGTCCGGCGAGCTGGGCCACGTCGATCACGTCGCCGGTCAGGAAGGTGCGCGCGAGCCCCTCCTCGGCGAGGGCGATCAGGCATTCCACGTGTTCGTCGGCGGCCAGGTAGGGGCGGACGGGGACGGTGGCGAGGTCGCCGGTGAGGGCGGCGGTGGCGACCCGCACCTGGTACCAGGGGTCGAGCAGCGGGTCCTCGGCCGGCCAGCGCAGGGTGACGGCGGTGTGCCGGGGCCGCTCGCCGAGCAGGGTGACCTCGACGGACTCCACCGGGTGGTCGGTGACCAGACGGTTGACGGCCTGCCAGAGCGTCGCCTCGGTGGGGCTGACGAGGCTGAGCCCGCCCAGCGGCCGGGGCAGGTCCGGCGGGTAGTAGCCGGCCAGGGGGAGGTCCCGGATCGGGCGGACACCGGTGGCGTCGGCGAGGTCGCGGGCGACCCGGGCGTAACACTGGGCCCGGTCGCGGGCGCGCTGCAGCTCGGCCCGGGCGTGCCCGCCCATCCGCACGCCCTCGCGGGAGAGCGCGGCGAGCACCAGGTACGGGAGGTGGCGGTCGGCGCGGGCGCGGTGGAGCAGTTCGGCCGGCCCGGCGGCCGGGTCGACGTCGAGCAGCCGGTGGAGCAGGTCGCTGGTCAACGGGTCGGTGCCGGACGAGGCGGTGTCGGGCCGGTCGGTGTGCAGCAGGTCGGTGTCCATGGGCGTCCGCCTCCGAGAGCCGTGGGGGCGCCCGGGCGGCGGCCGGGCGGCCGGGGACGTGGCGGGTCCGACGGCCGGGGCCTGGCCGGCGGCGGGTGCCACACCACCGATTGTGGTGACGGCCGATCAACACCGGATCACCACCGGGTCGACGATCTCTCGACACCACGCCCGGTGGCGTGGGTTGATAGGGGCTCATCAAATCGGGGGACGGCACGTGCGCGGGCGGGGGCGAGCACATGAGGCGGGCAGGTGCAGTCATGGATGAATTCCGGTTCTCGGTGCTGGGACTGATGAGAGCGCAGCGCGGCACGACCGCGCTGAAGGTGGGCAGCCCCCAGCAGCAGGCGATGCTGGCGGTGCTGCTGCTCCGGCCCGGGCACGGCGCGAGCGCCACCGACCTGATCGACGCCCTGTGGGGCGAGGAGCCGCCGGGCACCGCGATGACGACGGTGCGCACGTACGCCTGGCGGTGGCGCAAGGTCCTGCACGGAGAGGAGCCGGACGCGCCGACGGTGCTGACCTCGGTCGGGGACGGCTACCGGCTGGTGCTGCCCAAGCACGCGGTGGACGCGGCGCAGGCGGAGGAACTGGCGGGGCAGGCCGAGCGTACGGCGGCGGCCGGGGAGCCGCAGCAGGCGCGCGACCTGCTGAACGAGGCGCTGGAGCTGTGGCAGGGCGAGCCGCTGGCGGGCATCCCCGGCCCGTTCGCGCAGCGCCAGCGCCAGCGGCTGCAGGAGCTCCGGCTGACCCTGCTGGAGGAGCGGATCGCGCTGGACCTGGCGCTGGGCCGCTACTCCCGGTGCATTCCGGAGCTGACCTCGCTGACCACCGAGCACCCGCTGCACGAGCGGGCCTACGGGCTGCTGATGCGGGCGCTGTACCAGGCCGGACGGCAGGCGGACGCGCTGGCGGTGTTCCGGGGCGCGCGTCAGCTGTTCCTGGCCGAACTGGGCGTGGCGCCGGGGGCGGAGCTGGACCTGCTGCACCAGCGGATCCTGGAGGGCGACCCGTCGCTCGCCGCCCCGGCACCGGCCGTCGCGCCGCGGTCGGCCCCGCCCGTCTCCGTGCCGCCGGCCTCCGTCCCGCCCGGCTCCGGAGCGGCGGAGCCCGGCGCGCCCGGCGCCGAGTCGTCGGACCCGCGCGCCAAGGCCCGGGCGGCAGCGGACGCACCCGTCGCCCCGGCCGGGAGCGGCGCCCCCAGACCGGCCCAACTTCCGCCAGACGCCGCGGACTTCACCGGACGTACGGCGCTGGTCGAGCGGCTGGGCGGGGCCCTCGGCGCACCGGGCCAACAGGCGCTGGCGATCGCGACCGTGGTCGGCATGGGCGGGGTCGGCAAGACCGCGCTGGCCCTGCACGTCGCCCACCGGGTCCGCGACGCCTACCCGGACGGGCAGCTCTACGCGGACCTGCGGGGCGCCGACGCCACCCCGGCCGATCCGGAGGCGGTGCTCTGCGGCTTCCTGGTGGCGCTCGGCGTGTCGGCCGACGCGGTGCCGGACGGCCTGGACGCCCGCTCGGCGCTGTTCCGCTCGGTGGTGGACGGCCGGCGGCTGCTCCTGGTGCTCGACAACGTCCACGACACCGCGCAGATCAGACCCCTGCTGCCGGGCGCGGTCGGCTGCGCGGTGCTCACCACCAGCCGCACCCGGCTGTCCGGCCTGCCCGCGACCGTCCAGGCCGACCTCGGCGTCTTCGAGCCCGAGGAGGCGCTCGAACTGCTGGGCCGCACCATCGGCGCCGAGCGGCTGGCCGCCGAGGCGGAGGCCGCCCGGGAACTGCTGCTCATGTGCGGGCACCTCCCGCTCGCGGTGCGGATCGTGGCGGCCCGGCTGGCCGCCCGGCCGAGCTGGACGGTACAGACGCTGGGCCGCCGGCTGGCGGTCGAACGCCGCCGGATCGACGAGCTGCGCATCGGCGACCTGGAGGTCGGGGCCGCCTTCGAGCTGAGCTACCGCCAGTTGACACCCGCCCAGGCCAGGGCGTTCCGGCTGGCCGCCTCGGTGGACGGCCCCGACCTCGGGCTGCAAGCCGCGGCCGCCCTGCTGGACCTGGACGAGTACGACGCCGAGGACCTGCTGGAGGCCCTGGTGGACGTGGCGATGATGGAGTCGCCGTTCCCCGGCCGCTACCGCTTCCACGACCTGCTGCGCGCGTTCGCCCGGCGCCGTCCGGACGATCCCGGCGCGGCCGTGGCGGCCCGCGACCGGATGCTGGACCACCTGCTGGCCACCGCGTGCACGGCCTTCCAGCACGCCGTCCCCGGGGACCCGGCGGCCGGGGCGCTCGGGCCGGCCCGCGGTGCGGGCGTCCCGCTGGACGGCCCGGACGGGGCGCGGGCCTGGGCCGAGGCGGAGGGCTCGGGGGCGATCGCGCTGGCCGCGCAGGTGGCGGGCTGGACGATGACGAACGACGGCACCGAGGGTTCGGCCCCCGACCCGCTGGGCGCCGCGATCGACCTGCTGATCGCGCTCACGCCGTTCCTCCTCGCCCCGCCCAGCCGCCAACTGGCCACCACCGCCGAGGCCCTGGCCGCCGCCGCGGCCCATCGCGCCGACCACCGGGCAGCTGGCCGGGCGCACTTCCTCCGCGGCAACGTCGCCCTGGCCACCACCCGGCTGGAGGAGGCGGAGGTCGCCTCCCGGCTGGCGGTGGCCGCCTCCCGCGAGGCGGGCGACACGGTGATCCTGCGCCAGGCGCTCAACGACCTCGGCCTGGTCTGCCAGTTCCTCAGCCGCTACGACGAGGCCGTCGGGCACTACGACGAGGCACTGCTGCTGGCGCGCGAACTCGGCCACCGCTCCGGGGCGCTGGTGACGACGGTGAACGCCGCGCTGGCGCGGGTGCGCAGCGGGCGGGCCGCCGAGGCGGTGCAGATCTGCCACGAGGCGCTGGCCGAGCTGCGGACCCGCAACGACGATCCGGGCCGGGCGTACACGCTGTACGTGCTGGGGCTGGCGCTGCACGGGCTGGGGCGGCACGAGGAGGCGGTCACCTGGTTCGGCGAGTGCCTGGCGGTGGCCTCGGCGGCCGGTCTGCGGGCCCGGGCCGGGCACGCCCGCTACCGGATGGCGGACAGTCTGCGCTCGCTGGGCCGGACGGACGAGGCGCTGGAGCACGCCGGGCGGGCGCTGGAGCTGTGCGAGGAGCTGGGCGCCGAGCGGGACCAGGGCCACGCGCTGGTGGTGCTGGGGCGGACGCTGGCCGACCTCGGGCGGGGGGCCGAGGCGGACGTCCGGCTGCGGGAGGCGCACCGGATCTTCGTGCGGCTGGGGCTGCCTGAGGCGCGGGAGGTGGCGGGGCTGCTGCCCCTGGGGGAGGGTTCGGCCGCGTCGGGCCGGTCGTTGCCGGGTGGGCGGCGGGCCGCCGACCGGCTGTCCTCGGGCTGCTGAGGAATCGATCCTGCGGGCGGTTTCCTCGCTGAGCTCAGGAGCCGGTGCTGCTCCAGGAGCCGGTGCTCAGGAGCCGGTGCTGTTCCAGTCGCCGGTGCTGCCGTGCCCGGTGCTGGTGGGGGTCGGGGTCGGGGTGGGCGTCGCGTCGCCGCTCACCACCGCCGCCGTCCCGCTGTCCACCGTCTCCGCCACGGCCGCCGTGGCGGAGAGGCCGGCGCCCAGGGTGAGGGCCACGCCGAGGCCGACCGTGAACAGCCGGAGGCGGGTGCGGGTGGTGGCCGGACGCTGCGTCATCTCTGCTGCTCCCTTGGCTCGCTTCCCTGGTGGGAAGGGGTTCCGTCGTGGTGTGGCACCAGTCTGGCCGGGAGCGTTCAACGGCCGATCTACGGCCGAGCACCGGTGATCACCAGGCATCGCCAGGGATCACCGGTGCCCGGCACCGCCCGATCCGGCGGCTCAGGCCGCCGAACGGATCTCCAGGGTGCAGCACTTCACGCTGCCGCCGCCCTTGAGCAGTTCGCTGAGGTCCATCCCGATCGGCCGGAAGCCGCGCTCCCGCAGCCGCGCCGCCAGGCCGACGGCCGCCTCCGGGAGCACCACGTGCAGGCCGTCGCTCACCGCGTTGAGGCCGAACACCCCGGCGTCGGCCCCGTCCACCAGCAGGGCGTCCGGGAACAGCCGGCGCAGGACGGCGCGGCTGCCGGCCGAGAAGGCCTCCGGGTTGTACATGATCTCGTCGCCGTC
Source organism: Kitasatospora sp. NPDC001095 (assembly GCF_053598615.1). Taxonomy (NCBI): domain Bacteria; kingdom Bacillati; phylum Actinomycetota; class Actinomycetes; order Kitasatosporales; family Streptomycetaceae; genus Kitasatospora; species Kitasatospora sp. NPDC001095. The sequence goes on from NZ_JBSFKQ010000001.1 coordinate 223,659, forward strand.
GAGCACGGCGAGCGCGGTGTCCAGGTGGTAGTAGCGCGGGTCGACCAGCTCCAGACCGACCACCGGCCGGCCGAAGAACTCCTGGGCCTCCGCGTGCCCGTCGGCCACGCTGCGGAAGCCCCGTCCGGCCAGCACGTGGCCGGCGGTCAGCAGGAGGTCCCCCTCGCCCTCGTTGACGTGCTCCGGATCGCGGGTCTCGAAGCCCCGGGCGCGGAACCACTCCAGGTACGCCGGGCCCTCGGCCGCCCGCTCGGCGTTGCGGAAGCGAGCGCCGAGCACCCTGCCGTCCACCACGGTGGCGCCGTTGGCCGCGTACACCATGTCGGGCAGGCCTGGCAGCGGGTCGATCAGGTCGACCCGGTGGCCGAGTTCGCCGTAGAGGGCGTACAGCCGCTCCCACTGGGCGACGGCGAGGTCGGTGTCCACCGGCTTGGCCGGGTCCATCCACGGGTTGATCGCGTAGCTGACCTCGAAGTGGGTCGGACGGCACATCAGGTAGTGGCGCGGACGGGCGGTGCGGGTCATCGGGGCCTCCGGGTGACGGCAGGTGGGACGGGAGGTGCGGCGGGGAGGTGGGGTGGTGCGCTCAGGCGGCGGGGGCCGACGGCCGGGTCGGGAAGTCACGCAGTCCGCGCAGCGGGCTGGCCAGCAGCACCCCGCCGGCCGAGAGCAGCACGCCCGCCATCAGCCAGATGGTGCCGCGCGCGCCGATCGTCTCGCCGAGCCAGCCGCCGAGCAGGGCGCCCACCGGGATCGCGCTGTAGTTGAGGGTCGCGGAGCTGGCTCGGACCCGGCCGATCAGCTCGGGCGGGCAGTAGGCCTGGGAGAAGCTGCCGGCCAGGACGTTGCCCGCCACCACGCCGCAGACCGCGACGGCCCAGGCGAGCGCGCTGACCACGAGCGGCAGCCGCTCCCCCGCCAGCGGCAGCAGCAGGATGAAGGGCGCGACCACCAGCTCGCAGACCAGCAGCCCGCGCGCGGTGCCCAGCCGGCGGGCGATCCGCCCGGCCAGCATCGCGCCGGCCAGCCCGCCGACGCTCACCAGGGCGAACACCGCGCCGACCGCGCCCGGTTCGATCCCCACGCTGCGCACCAGGAAGACCGTCTGCACCGCCTGGATGCCGTTCAGCCCCAGGTTGCCGACCGCCGCGAAGCAGGCGAACGTGCGCAGGTACGGGTCACGCAGCAGGAACCGGACGCCCTCGCCGATCTCCCGCGGGATGCCGCGCCGCTCGGACACCGGCGGGGGGCGCTCCTCCGTCCTGATCCGCCGCAGGAAGACCGCCGACACCAGGTAGCTGAGCGAGTCGGCGAGCATCCCGCTGGCGGCGCCGAGGGCCTGGGCGAGCAGACCGGCCACGCCAGGGCCGGCGATCTCCGCCGCCGACGCCCCGGAGCGCAGCTTGACGTTGGCCTCCAGCAGGTCGGCCTTGGCCACCAGGGTGGGCAGCACCGCCCCGTAGGCGGTGGAGAAGAACACCTTCACCGCCCCGGTCAGCAGCGCCACCACCACCAGCTGGGCGAGCGAGAGCGCCCCCAGCCAGGCGGCCACCGGGACGCTGCCGAAGAGGACGAGCAGCAGCAGGTCACAGACCAGCATCACCCGCAGCCGGGGCCAGCGGTCCACCCAGGCGCCGGCCGGCAGACCGAGGAACAGCCAGGGCAGCCAGGCGGCGGCGTTGACCACGCCCACCGCGAGCGGTCCTGCGCCCAGGGTGACCACGGCCACCAGGGACAGCGCCACGCTCCCGACGGCCGTACCGAGGGTGCTGGTGGTCTCACCGATCCAGAGCCGGCGGAAGTCCCCGTGGGCCCACAGGCCCCAGCGGCCGCGCGGGCCGTCCGGCGGGGCGGCCGGGGACTCGATCGGGACGGTGGTGGTCATCGCGGGTCACGCTCCCGGCTTCTCGGTGGCGGGCTTCTCGGACGGCTTGCCGGACGGCACGTCGGACGGCACGTCGGACGGCTTCTCGACGGCGTCCAGCTTCTCGGCCAGCACGGCGGCGATCCGTGCGAGCGGTTGCGGACGGGTCAGTTCGCCGTGCGCGCAGTCGAGGCGGTGACCGTCGATCCGGCCGCCCAGGTACGGCCGCCAGGCCTGCTCGTACGGCCAGTCGGCGGGCTTGCCGGTGGTCGCCCCGAAGAAGACGGCATCCCCCGGGTAGCGGGCGGGCACGTGCTCGGCCATCAGCTTGCGGTGCCGGTCGAAGACCTCCGGCAGCACAGCCACCGCATCGCCGAGCACGGCCCGCAGGTCGGCGAGGCCCCGGCCGTCCGCCGGGTCGTAGCCGAGCGAGTGCAGCAACTCGGCCAGGCTGTCGGCGGTTTCGACGGGCGGCGGGGCGTCGTCGGTGCGGGTCGCCGGGGCGCCGTCGAGCAGGGCCAGCAGCCCGACCTCGGTGCCCTCGGCCCGCAGCCGCACGGCCATCTCCTGCGCGACCACCGCGCCGAAGGACCAGCCCAGCAGGTGGTACGGGCCGTCGGGGCGCACCGCGCGGATCTGCCGCACGTAGTCCTCGGCGATCTCGGCGACGCTCGCCGGTGCGTCGCCGCGCAGGCCCCGGGCCTGGAGGCCGTACACCGGCCGCTCGGGGCCGAGGTGGCGCAGCAGCCCGGAGTAGACCCAGCTGATGCCGGCCGCCGGGTGGACGCAGAACAGCGGGGGCCGGTCGCCTCCGGCGCGCAGCGGCAGCAGGACGTCCAGGGCGTCGGCCGCCGGGCCGTGGTCGGGGCTCCGGTCGAGGTGCCGGGCGAGGCCGGCCACGGTGGGTGCCTCGAACAGCGCCCGCATGCCGGGATCGGCGCCGAGGGCGGTGCGGACGCGGGCGAGCAGCTTCATGGCGAGCAGGGAGTGGCCGCCGAGGTCGAAGAAGTCGTCGTCGATGCCGACGCGCTCCAGGCCGAGGGTCTCGGCGAACAACGCGCAGAGCAGCTCCTCCCGGGGGGTGCGGGCGGCGCGGCCGCCGGTGAGCGGCCCGAAGTCCGGTGCGGGCAGCGCCGTCCGGTCGAGCTTGCCGGTGCCGGTGAGGGGCAGGGCGGCCAGCGGGACGACGGCGGCGGGCAGCATGTAGCCGGGAAGGTGGCCGGCGGCGAAGGCGCGCAGCTCGGCCGGGTCGAGCGGGCCGTCGGTGACGACGTACGCGACCAGGCGCAGCCCGTCCTCGTCGGGCAGGACGGCGGCCTGGAGCACCAGCGGGTGGCGCGTCAGCACGTGCTCGATCTCGCCGAGTTCGATCCGGAAGCCGCGGATCTTCACCTGGTGGTCGGTGCGGCCCAGGTATTCGACGCCGCCCTCGCGGGTGCGGCGGGCGAGGTCACCGGTGCGGTACATGCGCGCGCCGCCCGGCTCGAAGGGGCAGGCGACGAAGCGCTCCGCCGTCAGGCCCGGCCGGTCGAGGTAGCCGCGGGCCAGCCCGGCACCGGCCAGGTACAGCTCCCCCGGCACCCCGGCCGGGACGGGATTGAGGTACTCGTCCAGGACGTACGCCCGCACCCCGGCGATCGGGCCGCCGAGACCGGGGCGCGGTGCGGCGGCGACGGGCTGGCCGAGGGTGTAGACGGTGGCCTCGGTCGGGCCGTACAGGTTGTGGGCGACGGTGTCCGGTGCCTCGCGCAGGGTGGTCCAGAGCTGCTGTCCGACGGCTTCGCCGCCGAGCACCAGCACGGACGGTGCGGCCTCCTCCAGCAGGCCCTCCGCCAGGAGTCGCTCGGCGTAGGAGGGGGTGAGGTCCATGGCGCCGATGCCGGTGGCGCGGACGTGCCGGACCAGGGCGGCCGGGTCGCGGCGCAGCTCGTCGCCGATCAGGTGCAGCTCGTGCCCGGCGAACATCCAGAGCAGGCTCTCCAGCGATCCGTCGAAGGACAGTGAGGCGGTGAGCGCGGCGCGCAGTCGGCCGTGTTCGGCCTCGGCGGGGGCGACCACTCCGGCCAGGTGGGCGGCCAGCCGCGCGGCGATGCTCCCGTGCGGGATGACGACGCCCTTGGGCCGGCCGGTGGATCCCGAGGTGTAGATCAGGTAGGCGGCGTTGTCGGCCGAGGCGCGCGGTGCCGGATCGGTGTCCGGTCCGGTGGCCTCGGCGACGGCCAGGGCGGGGGTGCCGGCCAGGACGGGGGCGACGGCCAGGGTGGGGGTACCGGCCAGGGCCTCGGGCTTCGGCCAGCCGTCGTCGGTGAGGACGAGAGCGGGGGCGGCGTCGGCGAGGGTGCGGGCGGTGCGGTCGGCGGGGTGGTCGGCGTCCAGCGGCAGGTAGGCGCCGCCGGCCTTGAGCACGGCCAGGATCGCGATCACGCTCTCGGCCGAGCGGGGCAGGGCGAGGGCGACGACGGACTCGGGGCCGACGCCCTGCCCGATCAGGTGGTGGGCGAGGCGGTTGGCGCGGGCGTTCAGCTCGGCGAAGGTCAGCGCGGTGTCGCCGCAGACCAGCGCGACGGCCTCCGGGGTGCGGGCGCTCTGGGCCGCGAAGGCGGCCGGGAGCAGCGGGACTTCGGCCGGCAGGGCGGCTCCGGCGGTCGGGAGCGCGGCGCGCTCCTCGGCCGGGAGCAGTTCGATCCGGCCGATCGGCAGCTCCGGATCGGCGGCCACCGCCGTCAGCAGTCGGCCGAAGCGGACGGCGATCGCCTCGACCGTTTCGCGGTCGAAGAGGTCGGTGGCGAAGTCGATCGCGCACTCCAGGCCGGCGGGCGCGCCGTCGGGGTCGAAGGACTCGCCGAGGCCGACGCTCAGGTCGAACTTGGCGACCGTCCCCGCGGAGGACTCCACGGAGGCGTCCAGTCCGGCCGGGGCGAGCGGCGCGGAGTCACCCGACCGGCCCTCCAGCAGCAGCGCCACCTGGAAGAGCGGGTGGCGGGCCAGTGAGCGGGCCGGGTTCAGCTCCTCGACCAGGCGCTCGAAGGGCACGTCCTGGTGGGCGTGGGCGTCGAGTTGGGTCTCCCGGACGCGGGCGAGCAGCTCGGTGAAGCTGGGGGAGCCGGTAGGGGTATCCCCAGCGGAGCGAGGGGAAGTGTCGGTGCGCAGCACCAAAGTGTTGACGAAGAAGCCGACCAGGTCGTCCAGCGCCTCGTCGCTGCGCCCGGCAACCACCGAGCCGATCGGAATGTCGGTGCCGGCGCCGAGGCGGGTGAGCAGGGCGGCGAGCGCGGCCTGGACGGTCATGAACATCGTCACCCGGTGCTCGCGGGACAACTCGCGGAGCGCGCGGTGGAGTTCGGCGCCGTAGGGCACGACGACCCGATCGCCGCGGTGGGTGGCGGCGGCGCGGCGCGGCCGGTCGACGGGCAGCGACAGTTCCTCGGGCAGGCCGGCCAGTTTCTCGCGCCAGTGGGCGAGTTGGCGGGAGATCAGGCTCTGCGGGTCGCCCTCCTCGCCGAGCAGCTCGCGCTGCCAGAGCGCGTAGTCGGCGTACTGGACGGGCAGTGGCGTCCACTGCGGGGCCGTACCGCCGGCGCGGGCCGCGTAGGCGGTGGCGAGGTCGCGCAGCAGCGGGCCCATCGACCAGCCGTCCCCGGCGATGTGGTGCAGGACGAGGGCGAGCAGGTGCTCGCCGGGCCCGGCCGGGATGAGGTGGGCGCGGACGGGCAGATCGGCGGCCAGGTCGAAGGGCAAGGCGGTGCGGCTCTCGGGGTCGGTGCCGGGCGGCAGTTGTTCGACCGGGACGCGGGCCTGCCCGGCGGGCAGGATCCGCTGGTACGGGGTGCCGTCCTCGCTCTCCGCGATCAGGGTGCGCAGGCTCTCGTGCCGGGCGACGACGTCACCGAGTGCCAGTTCCAGTGCGTCCAGGTCCAACTCCCCTGCCACGCGCAGCAGGAGCGGCAGGTTGTAGAGGGCGCTGGGGCCCTCCATCCGGTCGATCAGCCACAGCCGCTGCTGGGCGGAGGACAGCGGCACCCGCTCGGGCCGCTCGCGGTCGGCGGTCAGTGCCGCCCGCTGCGGACCGGCGCCCAGCCGAACGGCCAGTCCGGCCACGGTCGGTGCCTCGAAGACGTCCCGGATCGCCAACTCCGCGCCCAGCGTGGACCGCACCCGGCTGAGCAGCTTCATGGCGAGCAGCGAGTGGCCGCCGAGGTCGAAGAAGTCGTCGTCGACCCCGGCCGTCTCCAGGCCGAGCACCTCCGCGAACAGCCCGCAGAGGATCTCCTCCTGGGGCGTGCGGGCGGCGCGGCCGGCCGCCAGCGCGGCGAAGTCCGGTGCGGGGAGCGCCCGGTGGTCGACCTTGCCGCTGCCGGTCAGGGGCAGCGCGTCGAGCAGGACGACGGCGGCCGGCACCATGTAGCCGGGCAGCGTCTCGGCGGCGAACCGCCGTATTTCGGCGGCGAGTTCGGGCGCGTCCTGGGCCGCCGCGCAGTGGGCGACAAGGCGCTGGTCGCCGGTGTCGCTCTCCCGGACGGTGACCACGGCCTGGCGGACGGCGGGGTGGCGGGCCAACACCTGCTCGATCTCGCCGAGTTCGACCCGGAAGCCGCGGATCTTCACCTGGTGGTCGGTGCGGCCCAGGTACTCCACGCCGCCCTCGCGGGTGCGGCGGGCGAGGTCACCGGTGCGGTACATCCGCACGCCCGGCTCGAAGGGGCAGGCGACGAAGCGCTCCGCCGTCAGGCCCGGCCGGTCGAGGTAGCCGCGGGCCAGCCCGGCACCGGCCAGGTACAGCTCCCCCGGCACCCCGGCCGGGACGGGATTGAGGTACTCGTCCAGGACGTACGCCCGCACCCCGGCGATCGGGCCGCCGAGACCGGGGCGCTCCACCGCGGCGAACGGCTGGGTCAGCGCGTAGACGGTGGCCTCGGTCGGGCCGTAGAAGTTGTGGCCCGCCGTGTCGGGGTGCTCCCGCAGCCGCTGCCACAGCGCCCGGCCGACGGCCTCCCCGCCGAGCAGCAGCACGCGTGGCGCGGGTGCGTCCAGCAGCCCCTCCTCGATCAGCTGCTCGGTGTAGGACGGGGTGAGGTGCAGGGCGTCGATGCCGGCCTCGGCCGTGTGCCGGACCAGGGCGGCCGGGTCGCGGCGCAGCTCGTCGCCGATCAGGTGCAGCTCGTGCCCGGCGAACATCCAGAGTACGGGCTCCAGGGAGGCGTCGAAGCAGAGCGAGGCGGTGAGCGCGATCCGCTGCCGGCCGTGGGCCTCCTCGACGCCCCGGATCAGGGCGGCGCGGTGGGCGGCCAGCAGGGCGGCGACGGCGCCGTGCGGGACGACGACGCCCTTGGGGCGGCCGGTGGATCCCGAGGTGTAGATGACGTAGGCGGCGTCGCCCGGGTCGGCGGCGCTCCACCGCGGCTCGTCGGTGTCGCCTTCCGGCGGGGCGGTGACGTCCAGGGTGCGCAGGCCGGTCAGCACCTCGGGCAGCGGCCAGCGGTCGTCGGTGAGGGCGAGCGCCGGGCGGGCGTCGGCGAGCATGTGGGCAGTGCGCTCGGCCGGGTACTCGGCGTCCAGCGGCAGGTAGGCCGCCCCGGCCTTGAGCACGGCGAGCATGGCGACCACCGTCTCCGCCGAGCGGGGCAGGGCGAGGGCGACGACCGACTCCCGTCCGGCGCCCGCGGCCCGCAGGCGGCGGGCGAGGCGGTCGGCGCGGGCGTTCAGCTCGGCGAAGGTCAGCCGGGTGTCGCCGCAGACCAGTGCGACGGCCTCCGGGGTGCGGGCGGCCTGGGCCGCGAAGGCGGCGGGCAGCAGCGGGACTTCGGTCGGCAGGGCGCCGCCGGAGGCCGGGAGTGCGGCCCGCTCCTCGGCCGGGAGCAGCTCGATCCGGCCGATCGGCAGCTCCGGATCGGCGGTCACCGCCGCCAGCAGCCGGCCGAGGCGGACGGCGATCGCCTCGACCGACTCGCGATCGAAGAGGTCGGTGGCGAAGTCGAGGGCGCAGTCGATCCCGGCGGGCTCGCCGTCGGGGCCGAAGGACTCCTCGGCGATCAGGCTGAGGTCGAACTTGGCGGAGCCGGTGCCCGCTCCGAGCGGCTCGACCCGCAGGCCCGGCGTCGACGGCTCGGCCCGCTCGTTGCTCTGGAGCACCAGCATGACCTGGAACAGCGGGTGGCGGGCCAGTGAGCGGGCCGGCTTGAGCTCCTCGACCAGGCGCTCGAACGGCGTGTCCTGGTGGGCGTAGGCGCCGAGGGCGGTCTCCCGGGCGCGGCCGAGCAGTTCGGCGAAGCTCGGGGAGCCGGTAGGGGTATCCCCAGCGGAGCGAGGGGAAGTGTCGGTGCGCAGCACCAGGGTGTTGACGAAGAAGCCGACCAGGTCGTCCAGCGCCTCGTCGGAGCGCCCGGCCACCACCGAGCCGATCGGAATGTCGGTGCCGGCGCCGAGGCGGGTGAGCAGGGCGGCGAGCGCGGCCTGCATCGTCATGAACAGGGTGACCCGGTGTTCGCGGGACAGCGCGAGCAGTTCGCGGTGGCGCCGCGCGTCGAGGGTGAGCGCCACCCGGTCGCCGCGGTGGGAGGCGACGGGCGGGCGGGGGCGGTCCAGCGGCAGCGTGGCCTCCTCCGGGAGGTCGGCCAGGGTGTCGCGCCAGTAGGCGAGTTGGCAGGCGGCCAGGCTCCCCGGGTCCTCCTCGTCGCCGAGCAGCTCGCGCTGCCAGAGCGCGTAGTCGGCGTACTGGACGGGCAGCGGCGCCCACTGCGGGGCCGCACCGCCGGCGCGGGCCGCGTAGGCGGTGGTGAGGTCGCGGACCAGTGGGCCGAGGGACCAGCCGTCGCTGGCGATGTGGTGCAGCGCCAGCACCAGCACGTGCTCCTCGGGCGAGACCCGCAACAGGGTGGCCCGCAGGGGCAGTTCGGTGCGCAGGTCGAAGGCGTGGCGGCACAGCCCGGCCACGGCGGCGGCCACCTCGGCGGCCGGGCAGGCGCGCGTCTCGAGGGGGGCGGCGGCCTCGCCGGCCGGGAGGATCCGCTGGTACGGGGTGCCGTCCTCGCTCTCGCCGATCAGGGTGCGCAGGCTCTCGTGCCGGGCGAGGAGGTCGCCGAGCGCCGACTCCATTGCGGCGGTGTCCAGTTCGCCCGCCAGGCGCAGTGCCAGCGGCGCGTTGTAGAGGGCGCTGGGGCCCTCCATCCGGTCGATCAGCCACAGCCGCTGCTGGGCGGAGGACAGCGGCACCCGCTCGGGGCGCGCGCCGTTTCCGCTCAGCGCCGCCCGCCGCGGGCCGGCGCCCAGCCGGCCGGCCAGTCCGGCCACGTTCGGCGTCTCGAAGACGTCCCGGATGCCCAGTTCGGCTCCGAGTGCGGACCGCACCCGGCTGAGCAGTTTGGTGGCGAGCAGGGAGTGGCCGCCGAGGTCGAAGAAGTCGTCGTCGATGCCGACGCGCTCCAGGCCGAGCACCTCCGCGAACAGCCCGCAGAGGATCTCCTCCTGCGGCGTGCGGGCGGCGCGGCCGGCCGCCAGCGCGGCGAAGTCCGGTGCGGGGAGGGCGCTGCGGTCCAGCTTGCCGTTGGCGTTCAGCGGCAGCGCGTCCAGCGGCACGATCGCGGCGGGCAGCATGTAGCCGGGCAGGGTCCGGGCGGCGGCGGCGCGCAGGTCGGCCGGGTCGAGCGGGCCGTCGGTGACGACGTACGCGACCAGGCGCAGCCCGTCCTCGTCGGGCAGGACGGCGGCCTGGAGCACCCGGGGGTGGGCGGTCAGGGCGCGTTCGATCTCGCCGAGTTCGATCCGGAAGCCGCGGATCTTCACCTGGTGGTCGGTGCGGCCGAGGTACTCCAGCTCCCCGTCGCGGGTGCGGCGCAGCAGGTCCCCGGTGCGGTACATCCGCGCGCCCGGCTCGAAGGGGCAGGCGACGAAGCGCTCCGCCGTCAGGCCCGGCCGGTCGAGGTAGCCGCGGGCCAGCCCGGCGCCGGCCAGGTACAGCTCCCCCGGCACCCCGGTCGGGACGGGGTTGAGGTACTCGTCCAGGAGGTAGCCGCGGGTGCCGGCGACGGTGCGGCCGAGGACGGGCCGTCCGGTGGCCGCCAGCGGGTGGGTGAGGGCGTCGACGGTGCACTCCGTCGGGCCGTACAGGTTGTGGGCGGCGGTGCCCGGCGCCTCGCGCAGCCGGGTCCAGAGCGCCTGGCCGACGGCCTCGCCGCCGAGCAGCACCAGGGCCGGCGCGGGCTCGTCCAGCAGGCCCTCCTCGAGCAGCTGCTCGGCGTAGGAGGGGGTCACCTCCAGGACGCCGATCCGCTGTTCGCGCACGTGGCGGACCAGGGCCCGGGCGTCGCGCCGCACGTCGCCGCCGATCAGGTGCAGCTCGTGCCCGGCGACCAGCCAGAGCAGGCCGTCCCAGGAGGCGTCGAAGCAGAGCGAGGCGGTGAGGGCGACCCGCTGCCTGGCGGTGCCGGCCATCACCCCGGTGCGGTGGGCGGCCAGCAGGGCGGCGATACCGCCGTGCGGGACGACGACGCCCTTGGGGCGGCCGGTGGATCCCGAGGTGAAGATGACGTAGGCCGCGTCGGCCGCACCGGCCCGCGGTGCCGGGTCCGTCTCCGGGCCGGGGCCCGGTACGGCGAGGTCGAGCGCGGGGTGTCCGTCGAGCGCCTCGGGCAGCGGCCAGCGGCCGTCGGTGAGCACCAGTGCGGGGCGGGCCTCGGCCAGCATCCGGGCGGTGCGCTCGGCCGGGTGGTCGGCGTCCAGCGGCAGGTAGGCGCCGCCGGCCTTGAGCACGGCCAGGATGGCCACCACCGTCTCCGCCGAGCGCGGCAGCGCCAGCGCCACCACGCGCTCGGGGCCGACGCCCTGGGCGATCAGCCGGTGGGCGAGGCGGTTGGCGCGGGCGTTCAGCTCGGCGAAGGTCAGCCTGGTGTCGCCGCAGACCAGCGCGACGGCCTCGGGGGTGCGGGCGGCCTGCGCCTCGAAGGCGGCGGGCACCAGGGGCACCTGTTCGGGCAGCGGCGTGTGGTCGCCGGCGGCGGCGGACCGCTCCCCGGCGGGCAGGACGTCCAGTTCGGCGACGGACCGCCGGGGGTCCTCGACGACCTGGCGAAGGACCAGGTCCAGTGCGGTGGAGAGCCGTTCGGCGCTCTCGCGGTCGAACAGGTCGGTCGCGTACTCCAGGACGCCGACCAGCCCCCCGGCGGCGCCGTCGGCGCCCTGCCGCTCGACCAGGCGCAGGGTGAGGTCGAAGGTGGCCGTCCCGAAGTCGACCGGCTCCTCCGTCACCGTCACGCCGGGCAGGTCCGGGCCGTCCTCGACGGCGCCCGCGAAGGCGAGCATCACCTGGAACAACGGGTGGCAGGCGGTCGACCGGGTCGGGTTCAGTTCCTCCACCAGCCGCTCGAAGGGCACGTCCTGGTGGGCGTGGGCGGCCAGGTCGGTCTCCCGGACGCGGGCCAGCAGGTCGGCGAAGCCCGGGCGGCCGGCGAGGTCGGTGCGCAGCACCAGGGTGCCGGCGAAGAAGCCGACCAGCTCCTGCACGGCCTCGTCGAGGCGCCCGGCCAGCGGGGTGCCGATCGGCAGGTCGGTGCCGGCGCCGAAGCGGTGCAGCAGGGTGGCGTACGCGGCCTGGAGGACCATGAAGAGGGTCACGCCGTGTTCGGCGGCGAGCGCGGTGAGCCGGGCGTGCAGGTCGGCGTCGAACTCCAGCGGGACGACCGCGCCGCGGTGGGAGGCGACCGGCGGGCGGGGGCGGTCCAGCGGCAGCGGCAGCTCCTCCGGGGCACCGGCCAGGGTCTCGCGCCAGTGGGCGAGCTGGCGGGAGAGCAGGCTCCGCGGGTCCTCCTCGGAGCCGAGCAGCTCGTGCTGCCAGAGCGCGTGGTCGGCGTACTGGACGGGCAGCGGCGCCCAGCGCGGGGCGTCGCCGGCCAGGCGGGCCCGGTAGGCCTCGGCGAGGTCGCGGTAGAGCGGGCCGAGCGAGGCGCCGTCCCCGGCGATGTGGTGGACGACCAGGACCAGCACGTGCTCCTCGGTGCCCTCGGGCCGCAGGTAGGCGTGGACCGGGAGGTCGGTGGCGAGGTCGAAGGTGTGGCCGGCGAGTTCGTCGGTCGGGCGGTCGGTGACGGTGAGCAGGGCGGCGGTGGGGGCGTCGAGGACGCGCTGGTACGGGGTGCCGTCCTGCTCGCCGATGACGGTGCGCAGGGCCTCGTGCCGGTGGACGACGTCGCCGAGGGCGGCCGCCAGGGCGGTGGGGTCGAGCGGCCCGCTCAGCCGCAGGGCGAGGGTCACGTTGTAGGTGGCCGAGGGGCCGTCGGCCCGGTCGAGGAACCAGAGGCGGCGCTGGGCGAAGGAGAGCGGCACCCGCTCGGGCCGGACGGCGGGGCGCAGCGCCGGGCGGGCCGGGGCGGGGGTGTCGGCCGCGCGCTCGGCGATCCGGTCGGTGAGCCCGGCGACGGTGGGCGCCTGGAAGAGGTCACCGATGGCGAGTTCGACGCCGAGTTCGGCGCGGGCCCGGCCGACCAGGCGGGTGGCGAGCAGGGAGTGGCCGCCGAGGGCGAAGAAGTCGTCGTCGATGGTGATGCCGTCGATGCCGAGGAGGTCGCGGAAGAGTTCGCAGAGCACCCGTTCGCGCTCGTCACGGGGGGCGCGCCCGGTGTCGTCGGCGGCGAGGTCGGGGGCGGGCAGGGCCCGGCGGTCGACCTTGCCGTTGGCGTTGAGCGGCAGCGCGTCCAGCAGGACGACCACGGCGGGGACCATGTAGCCGGGCAGCACGGTGCCGGCGAAGGCGCGCAGTTCGGCCGGGGTGAGCGTGGCCTCGGCGGTGCAGTAGGCGACCAGCCGAGTGTCGCCGGGGCGGTCCTCGCGGGCGATCACGATGACCTGGCGGACGGCCGGGTGGCGGGAGAGCGCGGCCTCGATCTCGCCGAGTTCGATCCGGAAGCCGCGCAGTTTGACCTGGCCGTCGATCCGGCCGAGGAACTCCACGGCGCCGTCGGCGCGCAGCCGTACCAGGTCCCCGGTGCGGTACATCCGCTCGCCGGGCCGGTACGGGCAGGCGACGAAGCGCTCGGCGGTCAGGCCGGGCCGGCCGAGGTAGCCGCGGGCCAGGCCGGCGCCGGCGAGGTACAGCTCACCGGGGACGCCGGGCGGGACGGGGCGCAGCCGGGCGTCCAGGACGTAGGTGCGCATGTTGTCCATCGGGCCGCCGATCGGCACCCGGGGGCCGTCGAGGTCGGCGGGGACGAGCGGGTGGTGGGTGGCGAAGGTGGTGGTCTCGGTGGGCCCGTAGACGTGGGCGAGCAGTAGGTCGGGGCAGGCCTCCAGGACGCGCCGCATCAGCACGCCGGAGGCGGCCTCGCCGCCGGTGCAGACGACGCGCAGGGCGGCGAAGGTCTCCGGGGCCTGCTCGGCGACGAGGTCGAACAGGGCCTTGGTGAGGAAGACGGCCGTGACGCCGTGGCGGACGGTGACGGCGTGCAGGGCGGCGGCGTCGAGGGCGCCGGGCGGGGCGACCACGACGGTGCCGCCGGCCAGCAGGGGCGTCCAGATCTCGTACGTGGCGGCGTCGAAGGCGTGCGGGGAGTGCAGCAGGACGCGCCGGTGCCGGCCGTCCCGCCAGCGGCGGTCGGCGGCGAGGTCGAGGACGTCGCGGTGGCGTACGGCGACGCCCTTGGGGCGGCCCGTGGAGCCGGAGGTGTACATCGCGTAGGCGAGCTGGTCCGGGTGGACGGTCAGGCCGGGGCGGTGGTCGGGGGCGCCGGCCTCGTCGCCGGGGCGCACGACGGCGGCGCCGTGCGGGAAGCCGGGGTCGGCGCGGTCGGTGAGCAGGACGGGGGCGCCGGTGTCGGCGAGCACGCCGGTCATCCGCTCGGGCGGCAGGCCGGGGTGCATGGGGACGTAGCAGCCGCCGGCCTTGAGGACGGCCAGGGTGGCGACGACGACGTCGGCGGAGCGCTCCATCAGCATCGCGACGGGGGTCTCGGGGCCGACGCCGAGGGCGCTCAGGTGGTGGGCGAGGCGGTTGGCGCGGGTGTCGAGTTCGGCGTAGCTGAGGGCGCCGTCGTCGTGGACGAGGGCGGTGGCGTGCGGGGTGCGGTCGGCCTGGCGCTCGAAGGACTCGGCGAGGGTGCCGGACCGGCGGGGGGCGTCGGTGGCGTTCCACTCGGTGAGGATGCGGGTGCGCTCCTCGGGGGCGAGCACGTCGAGGGTGCCGATGGGGGCGTGCGGGTCGGCGGCGGCGCCGGCCAGCAGCCGGCCGAGCCGTTCGGCCAGCGCGGCGACGGTGTCGCGGTCGTAGAGGTCGGCGGAGTACTCGATCGAGCCGGTGAGCCCGGCGGGGGCGCCGTCGGGGCCGTGCCGTTCGGTGATGCCGATGTTGAGGTCGAACTTGGCGACCCGCAGGCCGATCGGTTCGGGGGCGGACTCCAGCCCGGGCAGGGCGAGTTCGGCGTCCTGGCCGTGGTTCTGCAGTACCAGCAGGGTCTGGAACAGCGGGTGGCGGCCGAGCGCCCGGGGCGGGTTGAGCTCCTCGACGATGCGCTCGAAGGGGAGGTCCTGGTGGGCGAAGGCGTCGAGTTGGGCCTCCCGGACCCGTCCGAGCAGTTCGGCGAAGCCCGGGTCGCCGGACGAGTCGGCGCGCAGGACCAGGGAGTTGACGAAGAAGCCGACCAGGTCGTCCAGGGCCTCGTCGGAGCGTCCGGCGACACCGGTGCCCAGCGGGATGTCGGTGCCGGCGCCGAGCCGGGTGAACAGGGCGGCCAGGCCGGCCTGGAGGACGGTGAACAGGGTGGTGCGGTGGGTGCGGGCGAGGTCGAGCAGGGCGGTGTGCAGGCCGGCGTCCCAGGCGAGGTCGACGGAGTCGGCGGCGCCGGTGGGGGCGGGCGGTCGGGGGCGGTCGGTCGGCAGCTCCAGTTCCTCCGGGAGTCCCGCCAACGCGGTTCGCCAGTGGTCGAGTTGGCGGGCGAGCAGGCTCTCGGGGTCGCGCTCGTCGCCGAGCAGGTCGCGCTGCCAGAGTGCGTAGTCGGCGTACTGGATCGGCAGTGGTTCCCAGTCGGGGCCGTGGCCGGCGAGCCGGGCCCGGTAGGCCTCGGCGAGGTCGCGCAGCAGCGGGCCGAGCGACCAGCCGTCACCGGCGATGTGGTGGAGCACGACGAGCAGCACGTGCTCGGTCGGGCCGAGGGTGAACACCGTGACCCGGATGGGCAGTTCGCTACTCAGGTCGAAGGTCTCGGCGGCCGCGGCGTCCCGGCGGGCCGGGTAGTCGTCCGGTGCGCAGTCCACGGCCAGGAAGCGCGGCTGCGCCTCCTCGGCCGGCAGGATCCGCTGCACCGGGACTCCTCCGGCCACCGGGAACACCGTGCGCAGGGCCTCGTGCCGGGCGACCACGTCCGCCGTCGCGGCGCGCAGCGCGGCGGTGTCGAGGCGGCCGCGCAGGCGCAGGGCGAACGGCAGGTTGTACAGCGCGGTCGGCCCCTCGATCTGGTCGATCAGCCAGAGCCGTTGTTGGGCGTACGAAACCGGGATCACGGTGCTTCCTCTACTCGGGTCTGCTCACGACAACGGCACGGGCTGGTCGGCGGGGCGGGGACGACCGCGCGGGCAGGGCGGGACGGGGCCCTCAGACGGCGGCCAGGGTGGGCCGGACGCTGGGCCGGCAGTCCAGGACGTCCAGCGGACGCCCCATCGAGACGGCGATCCTGCGGGCGCCGCGGTACGGGTCCCTGCCGTGGGCGCAGAGCACGTTGTCGACCAGCATCACGTCGCCGACCTGCCAGCGCTCGCGCACGGTCGCCGCGTGGTACGCCTCGTTGAGGGCGTCGACGTCGGCGCGCTCCAGCGGTTCGCCGTCGCCGAACCCGGTGTTGAACGGCAGGCCGTCCGGGCCGAACTCGTCGGTCATCGCCTCGCGGATGTCCGGGTCGAGCGACCACTCGTTCCAGAACGCGAGGTGGTTGAACCAGACCTCCTCGCCGGTCACCGGGTGGTGGATGGTGCCGGGGCGCAGCTGGGTGGTGCGCAGGTTGCCGTCCGCCGGCCACTCCCAGGTGATGCCGTTCTCCCGGCAGTAGGCCTCGACCTCGGCGCGGTCCTCGGTGGCGAAGGCGGTGCGCCAGCCGAGGGAGACGTAGTCCGAGTAGTTGCGGGTGAGGGTCCAGCCGGAGGTCCGCATCCGCTCGACCAGGTGCGCGGGCAGGTGGTCGAGCACCCGGCGGCAGTCGGCGGTGGGGGTGGCCCCGCCCTCCTCGGGGGCGGTCAGGCAGGCGAAGAGCAGCCGGCCGGGGAAGGTCAGGGTGTAGCTGTTCTCGTTGTGCATCCGGATCGGCTGGGCCGGCGGCAGATCGGTGGAGGAGAAGACGCCGTTGCCGTAGTCGCTGCGCGGGGTGGCCTTCTCCCGGTACGGGGTGCGCTCGGGGATGAGGACGTCGCGCACGGCGGCGACGTCCTCGGTGCCGGCGACCGGCAGGCCCCGCAGGAAGATCGTGCCGTGCCGGTGCAGGGCTTCGGTGAGGGCGCTCTCGTTCTCGCGCAGCCACTCGCAGGCCTCGCCGATGTCGGCGGTCCGCGGCGCGTGGGCGAGGGCCGGGCGGCCGGGGTTCAGTTCCCAGGTCGGCATGGCGGCGGTCACCGGTCGGCGAGGGCGGCGACCAGGCTGGCGGGCCTGATGTCGGTCCAGTTGGCCTCGATGTGGTCGAGGCAGCCCTGACGGGTGTCCTCGCCGTGGACGGTGGTCCAGCCGGCCGGCACGTCGATCCAGACCGGCCACAGGGAGTGCTGGTTCTCGTCGTTGACCAGCACCAGGTAGCCGGCGTTGTCGTCCTCGAACGGGTTGCTCATGGTGTCCTCCTTGGGTTGCTTCGAAGGTAGGGGCGGGCCGCGCGGCGGAAGGGCAGGAGCCGCGGCAGGAACGCGGCAGTTGGGGCCCTGCCGCAGGGGCCGGGTGGGCGCCGGCTCAGCGCGGGGTGAGGCGGACCGGGAAGCGGTCCAGGCCGAAGTTGATGATCGAGCGGTTGTGGGTGACCGGCCCGGTCGGCTCGATGGCGGCGACGCGCTCCAGCATCGCCGTGAACAGGCCGCCGAGTTCGGCCTTGGCCAGCGGCGCGCCGACGCAGTAGTGGGCGCCGAGGCCGAGTGCGAGGTGCTTGTTGGGGGCGCGGTCGAGCAGGATCTCCTCGGGCCGGTCGAAGGCCTCCGGGTCCCGGTTGGCGGACCAGACCCAGACCGCGACCCGGTCGCCGCGCCGGATGGTGCGGCCGTCGAGCTCGGTGTCCCGGCTCGCGGTGCGCAGGGTGTGCAGGCCGACGGAGGTCCAGCGCAGCAGTTCGTCCAGGGCCGAGTCCATGCCGACCTCGCCGCGCTGCAACCGTCGCCACAGCTCCGGGTGTCGGACCAGCGTGTGCAGGCCCATGGCGGCGGTGTGGCGGACGGTCTGGACGCCGCCGACCACGATGTTGTCCAGGTTGAGGACGACGTCCTCGATCGGCAGCAGCTTCCCACCGACCCGGTAGGTGGCCATCATGCTGATCAGGTCGTCGCGCGGGTCGCTGCGGCGCAGCATCACCTGGTGCAGCAGGTACGGGATGAGCTGCTGGTGGCCGGCCCTGCGCTCCTCGGGGGTGCGGCCGAGGAAGGCGACGTCGCAGACCCGCACGACCATGTCGCGATCCGCCTCCGGGACGTCCAGCAGGTCGCACATGACGGACAGCGGCAGCGCGGAGACGGCGTCGACGAGGTCCACCTCGCCCTGCTCGACGGCCCGGTCGACGATCGAGGCGGCGAGGTCGGCGATGCCCCGGGAGGCTCCGCGCACGGCGCCCGGGGAGAAGAACGGGTTCGCGGGGGCCCGGAGTTCGCGGTGCCGGGGCGGGTCGGTGAGGGCCATCATCCGGCCGGAGCCGACCGGCACGTTGCCCTCGCCGGCGCCGAGCAGCGAGCCCTGTTCGGAGCTGTAGACGGCGGCGTTGCGCAGCACCTCGGCGGAGTGCCGGTAGGAGAGCACCGACCAGACCGGCCCGTCGTCGACGGTGTCGGTGAGGTGGACGGCGGACTCCCGGCGCAGCTCCGCGACCAGCGCGGGGGTGTCGGGGCGGGCCCACAGGTCGGGGTCGGTGAGGTCGACCGCGGTGGTGGTTGGCATCAGTGCTCCGTGGTGGGCTGGTGGGCGGCGCCGGGCCGCACGATGAGGGAGGTCAGCAGGTCGACCGGGCCGGGCCCGTCGACGGTGGCGAGCAGGTGGCCGCCGGGGACGACGTGGTGGCCGTGGCCGCCGCGGGTGTGGACGGCCCATCCTTCGAGCCCTCCGACGGCGAGGAGCGGGTCCTCGACGCCGACGACGGTGTGCAGGGCGGAGCCGATCGGCGGGTGCGGGCGGGGCCGGTAGGTGTCGACCACGGCCAGGTCGGTGCGGATGCCGCGCAGCGCGTGCTCCTTGAGGTCGCCGTCGCCCGCGACGAGTTCACCCATCCCGGCGAGCCGCAGCAGGTCGTCGGCGGTGTACTGCGGGCGGTCGGCGCCGGCCCAGGCGGCGGGCGGCGAGGCGGAGGCGGCGACGACGAGTTCGGGCCGGCGCTCGGCGGGCAGCGCCCGGGCGACCTCGTAGCCGAGCAGGGCGCCGAAGCTCTGCCCGTAGAAGCCGAACCGGCCGGTCAGGTGCGGGGTGAGGGCCTCCAGGACGGCGTCGACGAGCAGGTCGAAGCTCGCGGGCATCGGGTGGCCGAGCCGGCCGCCGCGGGCGGGCGGGCGCAGGGCCCAGACCTCGGCGGCCGGGGCGAGGGCGCGGGCGAGCGGGGTGTAGGCGGTGGCGTCGCCCCCGGCGTGCGGGAAGCAGAACAGCCGGTACGGGCGGTGCGGTTGGGGGGCGGGGACGAACAGCCAGTCCCCCTCGACGCGGGGCCGCACCCGCAGTGCGGTGGTCATGCGCCGGCCGCCCGGGCGCGGGCGGTCAGGGCGGGCCGGGGGGCGGCGGTGCCGGCGGCGACGGCGCGCTCGACGGTGGCGGTGAAGGCGGCGAGGTCGGCCGAGTCGAGGAGGTGGCGCAGCTGGAGTTCGATGCCGAGCCGGCGGCGCAGCAGGTGGACGACCCGCAGCGCGGCGATCGAGTGGCCGCCGAGCGAGAAGAAGTCGTCGGTGGGCCGGACGCCGCCGACGCCGAGCACGGTGCTCCAGACCTCGGCGACCTGCCCGGCCAGTCCGGCGTCCTCCTGCGGCGCGCCGTCCTCGACGGCGGCGGGGGCGGCGGCGGGTACGGGCAGCGCCGCCAGGTCGACCTTGCCGTTCGGGGTGAGCGGCAGGGCGTCCAGCACGGTGATCGCCGAGGGCACCAGGTGGGCGGGGACGGTGGCCCGCAGCCGCTCGGTCAGTTCGGCGGCGGTGACGGCGCCGGTGACGTACCCGACGAGCCGGCGGTCCCCGGGGGCGGGCTCGTACACGGTGACGGCGGCGGACCGGACGCCCGTCAGCCGGGCCAGGGCGTGCTCGACCTCGCCGAGCTCGATCCGGTAGCCGCGCAGCTTGACCTGGCGGTCCATCCGGCCGACGTACTCCAGCCGGCCGCCCTCGCCGCGCCGGGCCTGGTCGCCGGTGCGGTACATCCGCTCGCCGGCGGCGGTCGGGTCGGCGACGAAGCGCTCGGCCGTCAGGCCGGGCCGACCGACGTAGCCGTGGGCGAGGCCGGGCCCGGCCAGGTACAGCTCGCCGACGACGCCGTCGGGGACGGGGGTGAGCTTCTCGTCCAGCAGGTGCAGGCGCACCCCGGGCAGCGGCTCGCCCAGGTGCGGCCCGGGGCCGGTGATCGGCGCGGTGACGGCGTCGACGGTGCACTCGGTGGGCCCGTACAGGTTGAGCGCGTCGATGCCGCCGTCGGCCAGCTCCCGCCAGGTGCGCTCGGGGACGGGCTCGCCGCCCATGAACAGCCGCGGCACCCGGGCGCCGGCGAGCGGCTCGCGCAGCAGCTCCCAGTGCGAGGGGGTCAGGTCGAGGTCGGTGACGGCGTGCTCGGCGAGCAGGGCGGCGAGCAGGGCCGGGTCGGCGCGCTGATCCTCGCCGATGACCAGGACGGTGTCGCCCCGGCAGATCCGGGCCCACTGCTGCACGGAGGCGTCGAAGGAGACGCTGGCGTTCCAGCCGACCACGCCGGGCTCGGCCCGGTAGGCGCCGGAGGCCTCCAGGGCCTCGACCAGGGCGGCGACGGCGCCGCGCGGCACCTCGACGCCCTTGGGGCGGCCGGTGGAGCCGGAGGTGAAGATGACGTAGGCCGGGTCCAGCGGGTGGGCGTGCTCCGGCAGTTCTCCCCCAGCCCGGCGGCCGGGAGGTACCCCCACCCCAGCCCGGCGGCCGGGAGGTACCCCCGGCCCGTCGGCGGCGGCGTCCGGGCGCAGCACAGGCACGCCCTCGGCGGCGGGAACTCCCTCGGCGGCGGGCAGGCCGTCGGCGCTGATCAGGGCGGCGAGCCGGGCGTCGGCGGCCATGAGGGCGAGCCGCTCGGCGGGGTAGGCCGGGTCGAGCGGGACGTAGGCGGCGCCGGCCCGCCAGACGGCGAGCAGGGCGACCGGCAGGTCGGCGGTGCGGGCGAGGTGGACGCCGACCCGGTCGCCGCGGCCGATGCCGCGCTCGCGCAGGGCGCGGGCCAGGGCGGCGGTGCGGCGGTCGAGTTCGGCGAAGTCCAGGCGGGCCGGGCCCGCGAGGACGGCGGTGCGACCGGGGTGGGCGGCGACGGTGTCGCGCAGGCGGTCCAGCAGGTCGGTCATGACGGCTCCTCAGGACTCTCGGGCGGCGGCGGCCATGGTGTGCAGGGCGGCGGCGTAGGTGTCGATGAACTGCTCGGCGGTGCTGTCGGCGACCAGCGAGCGCTGGTGGTCCACGGCGAGCAGCACCCGCTGCGTGACCGGGTCCTGGATCACCGAGGCGCCGAAGGCGAAGCTGTTGGGCTCGTGGCGCAGGGTCGGCTCGGTGCCGATCCGGCCGTCCACGATGCGGGCCGAGCTGAGCCGGCCGAGGGCGTGGAAGCGCAGGTAGCCGAACTGGCTGTCCAGCGCGGTGTCGGTCATCAGCCGGGCGAGCCGGGCGAAGGGCACCCGGCGGTGCGGCATCATGTCCAGCTCCTCCCGGTGGACCTCGCGGACCAGGGCGAGCAGGTCGTCGGTGGGCTCGCAGCCGAGTGGCACGGTGTTGAGGAACAGCCCGTACACCTCGGTGCCGCCGAGCCGTTCCAGCCGGCCGTTGACGGCCAGGCCGGTGGTGACGCGCCGACGTCCGGTGACGGCGGCGAGGGCGTGCAGGTGGGCGGCGAGCGCCACCGACTTGACCGGCACTCCGAGCGCGTCGGCGACGTCGCGCAACTGCCCGGGCGCCTCGGGCAGCACCCGTTCGACGGTGCGGGGCGCCTCGTGGACGTCCTCGCTGCCGGGGAACAGCTGGCCGCTGACGCCGGTCAGCCGCTCGCGCCAGTAGCCGAGCGAGCGCTCGTCCCCGGCGGCCTGCCGTTCGACGGCCACGAAGTCGCGGAAGGCGGTGCGCGGCGGCGGGGCGGGCACGCCGAGCGGGTCGGCGGCGAGGGCGCTGTGGCGCTCCAGGATCTCGGTGAGCAGTGAGGTGAAGCTCCAGCCGTCGAGGATCGCGTGGTGCTCGGAGACGGTGAGCTGGAAGGCGTCCTCGGCGAGGCGCTGCACGGTGATCCGGAACAGCGGCGGCGCGGCGAGGTCGAAGGGCGTCCACCGGTGGGTGTCGAAGACCTCGCGGATCGCGGAGTCCTGGTCCGCCTCCGCCGTGCCGCGCAGGTCGGCGAACTCGACGGGGGCGGGCAGCCGGCCGTGCACGAGCTGCAGCGGTTCGCCGTAGCCGGACAGGTCCAGGCCGGTGCGCAGCACCGCGTGGCGGTCCATGGCCTCGGCGACGGAGCGGCGGAAGGCCTGCTCGTCGAGGTCGCCGGCGATCCGGTAGGAGTTGACGTTGTGGTAGCTGTCGGTGCCGCCGGCGATCTCCATGTGGAAGACCATGGAGAGCTGCATGGACACCATCGGGTAGGCGTCGACGAGGCCGGGCGGCAGGTCGGCGCGGTCCTCCGGGGAGATCAGGGCGAAGGGCTCGCGGGCGTCCCGGTCCTCGGTGACGGGCTTCGCCAGCGGCAGCAGGGCGGCCACGGTGGGGGCGTTGAAGACGTCCCGCAGGCTGAGCCCCCAGCCGCGCTCGTGCAGCGCGCCGGCCAGCTGGACGGCGCGGATGGAGTCCCCGCCGAGGTGGAAGAAGTCGTCGTGGACGCCGATGCCGTCCACCCCGAGGACCTCCGTCCAGACGGCGGCGAAGGCCTCCTCCTCCGGGGTGCGCGGCTCGACGTGGCGCCCGCCGGTGGCGGCGCTGCGCTGGCCGGGGGCGGGCAGGGCGGCGCGGTCCACCTTGCCGTTGACGGTGAGCGGCAGCGACTCCAGCACCGTGTAGCTCGCCGGGACCATGTACGGGGGCAGCGAGCGGCCGAGGAAGGCACGGACGTCGGCGGGCTCGCGGCCGGTGACGTACGCGGCGAGGCGGTCCTCGTGCACGGTGACGACGCAGGCGTCGACGTCCGGGTGGGCGGCGAGCGCGTTCTCGATCTCGCCGAGCTCGATCCGGAAGCCGCGCAGCTTGACCTGGAAGTCGGCGCGGCCGATGTACTCCATTCCGCCGCCGGGCAGCCGACGGGCGACGTCGCCGGTGCGGTAGAGCCGGGCCCCGGGCGGGCCGTACGGGTCGGCGACGAACCGGCCCGCGGTGAGACCGGGGCGGCCCCAGTAGCCGTGGGCGAGGCTGCCGCCGCCGATGTACAGCTCGCCGGCCGCGCCGGGCGGCACCGGCCGCAGCCAGTCGTCCAGGACCTGGGCGCTCAGGTGCGGCATCGGGGCGCCGATCAGGCTGCGCTCGAAGCCGGCGCTGCCGGCCAGGTCGTGGGTGGTGACGTGGACGGTGGTCTCGGTGATGCCGTACAGGTTGCACAGCCGGGCCGGGGGCGGCGGGTCGAGTTCGAACCAGCGCCGGACGACGGCCGGGTCGAGCGCCTCCCCGCCGAGCATGATCCACTTCAGTGCGGGCAGGGCGCGCGGGCTGCGGCGAAGCACCGGCTCCAGCTGGCGCAGCGCCGAGGGGGTGAGGCAGAGGCAGGAGACGGCCTCCTCCTCCAGCAGCTGGGCGAACTCCTCCGGCGAGCGGCTGGTCACGTACGGGACGACGACCAGGCGGGCGCCGTGCAGCAGGGCGCCCCACATCTCCCAGACCGTCCAGTCGAAGGCGTAGCTGTGGAACAGCGTCCAGGTCTCCTGCGGGCCGAAGCCGAAGTGCCGCTCGCCGTCCGCCATCAGCCGGCTGACGTGCTCGTGGGCGACGGCGACGCCCTTGGGGCGGCCGGTGGAGCCCGAGGTGAAGATGACGTAGGCGACGTCGCCGGGGCGTCCGGCGGCCGGCGGGCGGGCCTCGGGGCGGGCGGCCAGGTCGGCGGCCTCGGCCGTCAGGTCGTAGGCCCGCCAGGGGCCCTCGGGCACCCGGTCCGGGCGGTCGGTGACGACCAGGGTGACGCCGGTGTCGCCGAAGACCAGCGCGGCGCGGTCGGCGGGGGCGGCGAGGTCGACGGGCACGTAGGCGGCGCCGGTCTTGAGCACGCCGAGGACGGTGACCAGGACGTCGGCGGTGCGCTCCAGCAGCATGCCGATCCGGTCGCCGGGGCCGGCGCCGCGGGCGCGCAGGGCGTGGGCGAGGCGGTTGGCCCGGCGGTCCAGTTCGGCGTAGCTCAGGGTGCGGTCGGGGTCGCTGACGGCGGGCCGGTCCGGGTGGGCGTCGGCGGCCCGCTCGAACAGGTGGTGCAGGCAGTGGCCGGGGGTGTCGGTGGCCGCCGTCGCGTCGGCGCCGGCGCCGGCCGCCCGGGTGGTCAGCCGCAGCACGGTGGCGTCGGGGTCGTCCAGGGCGGCGGTGAGCAGGGTGTCGTACTCGGCGGCGAGGCGGCGGACCGTCCCGGCGTCGAACAGGTCGCTGCGGTACTCGGCCTCGCCGCGCAGCTCGCCGCCGGCTTCCCCGGCGTCGAAGACCGACCAGGTGAGGTCGAACTTGCTGGTGCCGTTGGAACGCACCCGGCTCTGCGCGGTGGCCGCCGGGCCGAGCGCCAGCGGGGTGCGGTCCTCGCCGTGGGCGCCGAACACCACCTGGACCAGCGGCGGGTGCTGGGCGCTGCGGGCGCCGCCGAGCAGGTCGACGATCCGGTCGAAGGGCAGGTCGAGGTAGCCGTACGCCTCGAAGGCGACGTCCTGGACGTGCTCCAGCAGGTCCCGGAAGCCCATCGCGGGCGCGAGCCGCAGGCGCAGCGGCAGCAGGTTGACGAAGTAGCCGAGCAGGTGCTCCAGTTCGGGGCGGTCGCGGGTGGTGACCGGGGTGCCGACGACGAGGTCCTCGGCGCCGGTCCAGCGGTTCAGCAGCAGGGCGAAGGCGGCCAGCTGGACGGTGAACGGGGTGACGCCCTGCGCCTCGGCCAGGGCGCGGACCCGGCCCGCGGTGCCGGGGGCGAGGCCGAACCCCTCGGTGCGGCCGGCCGCACCGCGCTCGGCGGGCCGGGGCCGGTCGGCGGGCAGCTCCAGCAGGGCGGGGGCGCCGTCCAGCCGCTCCTTCCAGTAGGTCAGGTGCTCCTCGTACGAGGTGCCGAGCTGCTCCCGCGCGTAGTCGGCGTACTGCACCGTCAGCTCCGGCAGTTCGGCCTCCCGGCCGCGCACCGCCGCGCCGTACAGCTCGGCGAGCTCGCGCTCGAAGACCTCGGCGGACCAGCCGTCCCAGACGATGTGGTGGACGGTGAACAGCACCGTGGTGCGCTCGTCCGCGAGGCGGAACGCCTCGGCGCGCAGCAGCGGTCCGGCGGCCAGGTCGAAGGGCTCGGCGCAGCGGGCGGCGAGCAGCTCCTCCAGGCGCCGCGCCTGGCCGGAGCCGCTCAGCGGGCGCAGGTCGGTCACCGCGAGCGGCACGGTGAGGCCGTGGTGCACCTGCTGGCGGGGGCCGTCGGGGTGCAGCGCGAAGCTGGTGCGCAGCGTCTCGTGGCGGGCCGTCACGGCGTCCAGCGCTCCCTGGAGGAGCGCGAGGTCGAGCGGGCCGGTGACGTCGAGGGTCCAGGGGGTGCAGTAGGTGACGGCGCTCGGGTCGAGGCGGTCGAGGAACCAGAGGCCGCGCTGCAGCCCCGAGGCGGGCGCGGTGCGCGCCGGGTGGTCGGACGGGCTCACGGCCTCGTTCCCTTCGTGTGCGGTGCGGGCCGTCACCGGGCGGCCAGCCGTTCGGCGATGGCGCTCACGGTCCGGGCCCGGAACACCAGTTGCGGGGGGACGCGGCTGCCGGTCTCCCGGGACAACCGCATCGCGACCCGGACGGCGGCCAGCGAGTTGCCGCCGATCCGGAAGAAGTTGTCCTCGCGGCCGACCTCGGCGAGGTCGAGCACCTCGCGCATCGCGTCGGCGACCAGCCGTTCGGCCTCGGTCATCGGGTCGGCGGCGGCGGTGGCGCGGCGTCCGGCGGGGGCGGGCAGCGCCTTGCGGTCCACCTTGCCGTTGTGGTTGAGCGGCAGGGCGGCCAGGACGTCCAGCGTCGCGGGCACCATGTGCTCGGGCAGCAGGGCGGCCAGGTGGTCGAGCAGGGCGTCCGGCTCGGGGGCGTCCGGGCCGACGGTGACGTAGGCGGCGAGCCGGCGGTCGCCCGGGGCGGGCTCGTGGACGGCGACGGCGGCCTCCCGGACGGCCGGGTGGCGGGTGAGCGCGTCCTCGACCTCGCCGGGCTCGACCCGGAAGCCCCGGATCTTGATCTGGTCGTCGATCCGGCCGGTGACCTCCAGCAGGCCCTCGGCGTTGACGTAGCCGAGGTCTCCGGTGCGGTAGAGGCGCTCGCCGGGGGCGCCGTACGGGGAGGCCACGAAGCGCTCGGCGGTCAGCCCGGGCCGGCCGAGGTACCCGTAGGCGAGGCCGGCGCCGGTGGCGTACAGCTCGCCGGTCACGCCGGGCTCGACGGGGCTCAGCCGCTCGTCCAGGACGAGGACGCCCTTGCCGTTGAGGGCGACGCCGATCGGGACGGAGCCGCCGGTGACGTCCTCGGGGCCGACCCGGTGGCAGGTGGTCAGGCCGAGGCTCTCGACCGGGCCGTAGCCGTTGGCGACCGCCAGCTCAGGGTAGGCCTCCAGGGCCTTGGCGACGTGGGTGACGGAGGCCCGCTCACCGGCGGTGATGGCGAGCTTCAGACCGTCGTAGGTCTCCGGGAAGTCCTCCAGTAGGAAGTTGAACAGGCTTGCGGAGAGCTGGAGTTGGGTGACACCGTGGCGGCGGGTCAGCTCGGCGATGGTCTGCGGGTCCGGCCGCTGGCCGGGCTGCAGGACGCAGGCGCCGCCGAAGCAGAGCGCGCCGTACAGCTCCAGGGCGAAGGCGTCCCAGGAGACCGGGGAGCACTGCAGCCAGACCTCGTCCGGGCCGAAGCGGGCGTAGTCCTGGCCGAGGTAGGTGGTGGTGAGGGCGCGGTGCGGGACGGCGGCGCCCTTGGGGCGGCCGGTGGAGCCGGAGGTGAACATCACGCAGGCGAGGTCGCCGCCGTCGACCGGCAGGCCGAGGTCGTGCGCCGCGTGGCGGGCCAGCTCGGCGGCCGAGGCGTCCAGGTCGACGAGGCGATCGACGGGGAGGGGCACGGTGGTCCGCCGGTGGGTGACCACCGTCGCGGCGCCGGTGTCGGCGACGGCGCCGGCCAGCCGCTCGGCCGGGAAGTCCGGGTCGAGCAGGGTGTAGGCGGCGCCGGTCTTGAGGGCCGCCAGCAGGGCGACGACCATCTCGGGACCGCGCTCGGCCAGCACCGCGACGGTGTCGCCGCGGCCGGTGCCGAGGCCCGCCAGGTGGCGGGCGAGCCGGTTCGCGGCGGCGTTCAACTCGCCGTAGCTCACGGTCCGTTCGTTGGAGATCAGGGCGACGGCCTCCGGGCTCCGGGCGGCCCTCGCCTCGAACAGGGCGTGCACCGGCACCTCGACGGCGGCGGCCAGGGTGCCCAGCCACTCCTCGCACAGTCCGGCCATGGTGGCGGGCTCGAAGAGGTCGCTGTCGTACTCGAAGCGGCCGGTGAAGCCGGTGCCGAGGTCGTCCACCGAGACGGACAGGTCGAAGCGGGAGACCGGGTTGGAGTGCAGGGCCCGGGTGACCTCGTGCCCGCCGACCGTGAACGGCCTCGGGTCCAGCGGGTGCAGCTCCAGCAGCACCTGGCAGAGCGGGTTGCGGTCCTCGGGGCGCTCGTCGAGCACGGCGTTCGCGATGTCGTCGAAGGGCACCTCCTGGTGCCGGTAGCCGCCGATCGACACCTCGCGCACGTGCCGGACCAGCTCGCGGAAGGAGACGCCCTCCTCCAGCTTCAGCCGCAGCGGCAGCAGGTTGACGAAGTAGCCGATCAGTCCGTCGAGTTCGGCCCGGCCGCGGACGTTCACCGGGGAGCCGAGCACCAGGTCGCGCTGCCCGGAGCGGCGGTGCAGGGTGAGCGCCAGTCCGGCCAGCAGCACCATGAACGGGGTGGCGTCCTCGCTGCGGGCGAGCGCCCGGACGGCCTCGGCGACCGGGCCCGGCATCGCGAAGCGGTGGAAGGCGCCGCGGAAGGCCTGCTCCTCGGGGCGGGGGTGGTCCGGCGCCAGCGCGTCGGCGGTCGGCGCGTCGAGCAACTGCTCGCGCCAGTAGTCGAGTTGCCCCTCGACGGTGTCGTCCCGGTACTGCCAGGCGGCGTAGTCGCCGTACTGGACGGCGAGCTCCGGCAGCCGGGCCGGGCGGCCCTCGGCCAACGCGGCGTACAGTTCCTGGAGTTCGGTCTCCAGCACCGCCAGCGAGCCCTCGTCCCAGACGATGTGGTGGAGGGCCAGCAGCAGCGTGGTCGCCCCGTCGGCCCGGAACACCCGGGCCCGCAGCAGCGGCCCCCGCTCCAGGTCGAAGGGCTCCAGGGCGGCCTCGGCGACGAGCGCGTCCACCTGCTCGGCGGTGGTCTCGGTGAGCGTGAACGGCAGCTCCACGGACGGGTGGACGACCTGGCGCGGACCGTCCTCGGCGAGCTCGAAGGTCGTCCGCAGGCTCTCGTGCCGCTCGACCACGCCGGCCAGCGCCCGCCGCAGCAGCTCGGGGTCGACCGGGCCGGAGAAGCGGAACACCCAGGGCACCACGTAGGTCGGCGCATCCGGGTTCCACTGGTCGAGGAACCACAGGCCGCGCTGGAACTTGGACAGCGGGGCCTCGGTGGCGCCGCTCCTGGTCAGCGCCGGGCGCTCGCCGCCGGACGCGGAGGTCACCGCGGCGGCGAACTCGGCCAGCGTCGGCGCGTCGAAGATGGTGTACGGCGACACCATGCCGAAGACGTCGAAGACCCGGCCCACCACCCGGACGGCGGTCAGCGAATCGCCGCCCAGGTGGAAGAAGTTGTCGTCGGCGCCGACCTCCGGCACCCCGAGCACGTCCGCCCAGACCGCGGCGATCAGCTGCTCGGCGGGCGTGCGCGGCGGGCGGCCGGCCGGCTTGCCCTGCGGCGCGGCCTGCGGCTCGGGCAGCGCCGCGCGGTCCACCTTGCCGCCGGCCGTCAGCGGGAAGGCCTCCAGCGCGGTGACCGTCGCCGGGACCATGTGCTCGGGCAGCCGCTCGGCCAGCCAGGCCCGGGCCTCGGCGTACCCCGGCGCGGCGCCGGTGACGTACGCGGCCAGCCGGCCCTCGTGGGCGACCACCACGCAGCCGGTCACGCCGGGGTGGCCGGCCAGCACCTGCTCGATCTCGCCGGGCTCGACCCGGAAGCCGCGGATCTTCACCTGGTGGTCGCTGCGGCCGAGGAACTCCAGCGGGCCGTCCTCGACGGTGCGGCGCACCAGGTCTCCGGTGCGGTACATCCGGGCGCCGGGGGCGCCGTCCGCCGGCGCGAACGGGTCGGCGACGAAGCGGCCGGCGGTGAGGCCGGGGCGGCCGAGGTAGCCGGAAGCCAACAGCGGCCCGCCGACGTACAGTTCACCGGTCCCGCCGGGCTCCACCGGGCGCAGCCGCTCGTCCAGGACGTGGAGCCGGCGCGCGCCGACCGCGGTGCCGATCGGCACCCGGGCGGCCGGCTGCTCCTGCCCCGCCCGATCGCCGTCCAGCCGGTGGGTGGTGGCGGTGACCACGGTCTCGGTCGGGCCGTACGCGTTCAGCAGCGGCACTCCGGTGGCCGACCACCAGGCGGCGGCGGTGGCGGGCTCCAGCTTGTCGCTGCCGGAGACCATCAGCCGCAGGGTGCGCGGCACCCGGCCGCCGAGGGCCGCCACCACGTCCTGGAAGTAGCCCGCGGCCAGGTTGGCGACGGTGACGCCCTCGTCGTCCAGCAGGTCCAGCAGCGCGGCCGGGGCGAGGAGTCGCCGCTCCGGCAGGACCAGGCAGGCCCCGGCGGACAGCGCGCCGAGCACCTGCTCCACGGCCACGTCCACGGTCGGGCGGGCGAACTGCAGCACCACGTCCCGCTCGGTCAGGCCGAAGGCCCCGACGATGCCGGCCAGGTGGCCGGTGAGCGCGGCGAGCGGGACGTGCACGCCCTTGGGGCGGCCGGTGGTGCCCGAGGTGTAGATGACGTAGCCGGCGCCCGTGTTCCCGCCCGGGCCCGTGCCGAGCTCGGTGAGCTCCTCGCCGTCGAGGGCGAGGCAGGCCCCGGCGTCCTCGGTGATCCACCGGTTGCGCTCCTCGGGGGCCTCCCGGTCCAGCGGCAGGTAGGTGGCACCCGCCCGCAGCACCGCCAGCAGCGCGACCACGTGGTCCAGCCGGTCTCGTCCGGTGACGGCGACCGTCCGCCCGGGGGCGATCCGGGCGGCGAGGGCGGCGGTCAGGCCGTCCAGCTCCCGGTAGCTGATGCTCCGGCCGGCGGCCCGGACGGCCGGCCGCTCCGGGAAGCGGGCGACGGCGGCGGCGAACGGCGCGAAACCGGACGGCGCGAGTCCGGGCACCGGGAATTCGGTTGCCGGGAATTCGACGGGAAAACCGCGCGAGGACATCATCCAACCCCAGATCGTGAGAGAAATCGGCGACGAAAGCGACGATAGGGGGAATTCGACGGCCCTATCGGCAGAACGAGCGGAAGGAAATCGGCAGTTTCACCAGCCGCTTCCCGAGCAGGCCAGGGCTACCGGCCGGAGACGGCGAAGGAATTCCCCGGGGACCAGACATCTTCCCGGCCCAGGGCCTCGGGAGTGTACTTCCCGAGCGAACTGATCAGCAGCCGGAGCTCCAGCGCCAGGCATTCCACGAAACGGCGGAGCCCGGATTCCCGGTCCTCGGCGACGGCGAGCAGCGCCGCCCGGCCGAGGCCCACCGCGCGGGCCCCCAGCGCCAGGCTCTTGACCGCCCGGGCGCCTTCCCAGATCCGCCCGGAGACCAGCAGGGAGGGCGGCGGCGCGTCCGCCAGCCGGCGCAGGCACTCCGCGAGCGGCAGACCGACATGCGGCAGGAACACCCCCGGCGCCCAGCCGGTGCCGCCCTCCGCGCCGTCCACCACGACGGCGTCCGCTCCGGCCTCGTGCGCCACCCGGGCGGCCTCGGCCACGTCCCGGCCGGGGTAGAGCTTCACCCAGATCCGCACCCGCGGGTAGTTGTTGCGCATCAGCCGGATCTGCTGGCGCAGGATCTCCGCGGTGAAGGTGCCCGGGGTGGCGGCGCGCAGCA
This sequence comes from Kitasatospora sp. NPDC001095, assembly GCF_053598615.1. NCBI lineage: Bacteria > Bacillati > Actinomycetota > Actinomycetes > Kitasatosporales > Streptomycetaceae > Kitasatospora > Kitasatospora sp. NPDC001095. Next base: position 254,130 of record NZ_JBSFKQ010000001.1, read on the forward strand.
CCCGGCCGTCGCCGAACAGCGGGTCAAGACCGAAGCGGTCGCCGAGCGCGGCGGCGGCGTCCGCGTCCAGCACGGTCATCCCGCCGAGCCCCGGCTTGGCGCCCTGGCCGACCTTCAACTCGAAGGCCAGTCGCCCGGACTCGAGCAGCGGCAGGGCCGCCGGATCGCTGTGGACGAGGTTCCACACCTCGGCGTCGGCGTCCTCGGTGCTCTGCTGGACGGCCACGCCGCCGAGCCCGTCCGGCAGTTCCTCGGCGTAGGCGCGCAGCCGGCCGAGCAGCGTACGGTCGGCGGCCTCGCCGAGCCGGCCGTAGCCGTTGACCGGCACCACGTTCTCGCCGATCACCATCGGGATCCCGAGCGCCCCGGCCTGCCGGCTCAGGGCCAGCCCGAGGTCGCCGCCGGCCGCCCGGGTGGATCCGGTCGCGGAGACGTACACCGGCATTGCCGAGGCGAACGCGCCGATGGTGGTGGCGAGTTCGACGTCCCGGTAGTCGGGCTCGCGGCCGAGGTCGATCAGCTTGGCGAGCCGCTGCGGCAGGAACAGCGGCGGGACGATCCGCAGAGCGTCCAGGGCGTCGGCGGACGCCGCTTCCCCGGGCCCGCCGGCACCGAACAGCACGTGCCCGTACTCCTCGGCAGGCGGGAACGCGGCGGCCGCCCCGACGCGGGCCCGACGCCGGACCTCCTCCTCCGGGAACCCGGGTGCGGTGAGCTCTCCCCCAGCCTCCGGCCGGGGGTGCCCCCAGCGCTCCCTCACGGTGACACCACCCCGGCGAGCTTCGGGAACGCACTGGCCTGCCAGACGGCGTCCAGCCCGGCGACGTACCGGGTGAGCCGCTCGACCCCGATGCCGAAGCCCGCGCTGGCCGGCACGCCCTCGCGCACCAGGTCCAGGTACCAGCGGTACTTCTGCGGGTTCTCGCCGGTCTCCCGCATCCGGGTGATGATCTCCGCGTAGTCGTTGGTCCGCTGGCTGCCGCTGCACAGCTCGCCGTAGCCCTCGGGCACGAGCAGGTCGAAGTTCCGCAGCAGGCCCGGGTCCTGGGGGTGTTCGCGGTCGTAGAAGCCGCGCGAGCCCTTCGGATAGTCGGTGACGAAGAACGGCCGGTCGCGCCGGGCGGACAGCAACGCCTCGCCCTCCCAGTCGAGTTCGGCCTCCGGGCTCTGCGGGTGTCCGATGCCGCGCAGTTCGGCGACCGCCTCGGCGTGCCGGATCCGGCCGAAGGAGCCCTTCAGGAGTTCGGCGAACGCCTGCGGGTCCCGGCCGAGTTCGGCGAACTCCTTGGGCAGCTCGCGCAGCACGCCGTCGACCATGTGCACCACCAGGTCCTCGGCCAGCTGGACGACGTCGTCCCGGCTCGCGCCGGCGACCTCCACGTCCAGCTGGTGGAACTCGGCCAGGTGCCGGCTCGTCCCGGCGGTCTCCAGCGGCTCCAGCCGGACGTTCGGGGCGATGCAGAAGATCTTGTCGAAGGCGAGCAGCGAGGCCTGCTTGTACAGGATCGCGCTGGTCATCAGCTTGTAGCGGTGGCCGTAGTAGTCGATGTCCACCTGCTTGGAGCCGCGCGCGCCGGGGTCGGTGACCGGGCCGATGATCGGCGGCAGCAGCTCGGTGAAGCCCCGGCCGCGCAGGAACTCACGGGCGGAGGTGAGCAGTTGCTGCTGGATCCGGAGCGCGCTACGGGTGGCCGGTGCGGTCAGGTGGCGGCCCGGATCGGTCGGGGGCAGGGGCGTGGCGTCGGGCATGGCCGGGGGTCCTCTTCTCTCGGGGAGTGTCCGTGCTCGTTCGGCGTGAAGTGGTATCGGGCGTATGGCAGTTCGACCTGGAGCGGCGGCGGCGCGGGCCCGGTCGGGAGGGTCAGCGCGCCACGGGCAGGCCACGGGCAGCGGACGCGGACGCCGCCGCGGCCGCGTACTCGGCCCGGCCGTCGTAGCCGCGCTGGACGTGGGAGAGGGCGGCCAGCAGCCCGGCCGAGCCGAGGATCGGCGTCCGGCCGCGCTCGCCGAGTCCCGCGATCGGCATCGAGCCGACCGCGGACCAGTGCAGCCGCCCGTCCGGGCCCAGCGAGCTGCGCGTCCGCCCGGCGTTGTCGGGGTGGAGGCAGTACGGCACGTCCAGGTAGCCGGCCGCGAAGGCCCGCACCAGGGCGCGCCCGACGTCGGCGTCCAGGTCGAGTACCGCCCCGATCAGCGCCCTGGCCTCGGCCTCGATCCCGGTGTCCGGTGGCGCGGCGGGCCGCGGGCGGACCCGTTCCGCCGTGGCGGCCGCGGCGGCCGCCTCCAGCGCCCGGACGTTCTCGGCGACGGTCGGGATCCGGTGCGCCTCGGCCGTGGTCTTGACGATCAGCCGGGCCGCGCCGCCGCGCACCGAGAGCCGCGCCGCGTCCTCCAGCAGCAGCCGCGCGCCGCCGGGCGAGCGCGGGTACACGCCCATGTACGCGTACACCACGAGGTGCCATTCGACGTCCGCGAGCAGTTCCCCCGCGATCCGGCCGAGCGCGGCGAGCGCCTCCTCGTCCTGGCGGGCGTTGGCCTGCTGGGCGTAGCTGAGCGAGATGCTGCGCAGTCCGTGCGCCCGGAAGAACAGCGCCTCCAGCACGCTGACGGCGATCAGCAGCGAGGGCGGGCAGAGCTGGCCCATCAGGCAGCCGCCGAAGGTCTCCAGGTGCGGCTCGGCGCCGAACTCCCTGGTGGACGCCAGGAGTTCGCAGCTGGTTCGCCAGCGGGCGACCGACTCGTGGAGCGGGGTGCGGCCGTACGGCAGACAGTAGGAGACCGGCCCGCCCTCGGTGGCGTCCAGGCCTGCCGCCAGCAGTGCGCGGAAGATCCGCTCCGGGGCGGCCGAGCCGTGCCGGACCTGCACCGGGAAGCCCGCGTCCGCCACCCCGCGCAGCACCTCCCGGGTGACGTCGACCGGGTGGGTGGCGATCGGGTAGCCGTTGAGACCCGCCCCGGCGGCCAGGGCGCGTCGCGCGGCCGCGAGGTCGCCGGTGCGGGTGTAGCTGTCCAGGGTGATGGTGCCGACGGTGACGGCGGCCGCGTCCCGGGTGGCCAGCAGGCCCGCCCGCATCCGGGCCGCCTCCGCCATGCCCATCCGGGGCTGGACCACCAGGGCGCCGACCTCGGCGGCCTGCGCCACGAAGGCGCCGAAGCCCGCCCGGGCCGGGACCGCCACGACAGGGCCGATCGCACGCGGCCCCGTCACAGCAGGGCCGGTCGCCAGCGGCCCCGCCACAGCAGGGCCGGTCGCCAGCGGCCGCGTCACAGCAGGGCCCCGGAGTGCAGCCCGGCGACGAACTCGCGGAACCCGGCCACCGCCGCGCCCTCCTCGAAGACCGCGTCGAAGCCGGCCGCCAGCAACTCCCCCTCGCGGTCCGGGTCATCGGCTCCGGCGATGCCGAGCTTGCCGCCGATGACGGTCGGGGTGCGCCGCAGCTCCGGGCAGGCACGGAGGGCCTCGATCACCCGCAGGCCCTCCTGGTGGCCGTGCCCGTTGACGCTGCTGATCACGATCAGGTCCGGTTCGATCCGGCGGCATTCGGAGAGCAGCAGCGCGTCCGGGACACAGGCGCCCAGATTCGTCACCCGGTGGCCCATCTCCTCCAGCAGGACCTGGAGGAACACCAGGTTCCAGGTGTGCGAATCCGAGGCGGTCGTCGTCACGACGACGGCCAGACCGTTCTGTTCGGCGTTCCCGTGCTCCACAACTCAGCCCTCATCGGTAGAGATCGTCGATGGCGTTCCGGCGCGCTCCTCGCGGTGGTCCGGCCCCACGGAGAACGCTAGGAACGATCGGGCCGGGCAAGCGGCAGCTCCTGCGGCATTAAGCGGCAGAATCGGCGCAGTGGGCAGAGTCGGCGGAGTCGGCAGCCTGCCGACGCGTCGCGGTCGGCCGGCGACAGCCGGCCCCGACGGTCAGCCCGCGACGGCCAGCAGCGGGACGTCCCCTCCCGACCCGAGCCGGACCCCGGGCTCCTCCCGGACGAGGCGCCGGCACAGGTTGAGCACCGTGAAGCGCACGCCGTCCCGGGCGGGCACGCTGCGGATCAGCCCGCGCGACAGCAGTTCGTGCACCGTGGCGAGGCAGGTCTGCAGCGCCCAGCCGCTGCGGACCACCGCGTCCTCCCCCGACCACTCCCCCGGTTCGTCCACCAGTACCTCCAGCAGAGCGCGCTGACGGTCAGTCAGGCACCGGATCGCGGGCTCCACCTCGTCCCGCAGGTCACCGCGCGCGCCGAACACCACCGGCGGCGCGGCCAGGGTGAACGGGACCGCCCCCAGCCGGGCCACCAGCTGGGCGGTGGACTGCACCAGCGCCCACCCCGCCGCCCGCTCCAACGCGCCGGGCAGGCCGTCGAGGCGGCGGCAGAGCTCCGCGACGGCGGGTGCCTCGGAGCGCTCCAGGGTGTAGCCGGGGCGCAGCCGGCACAGGTGCGAGAGCAGCAGCCGGACGGCTCCGACCTGCGCCAACGCCTCCGGCTCGGCGTCGAGTTCGGGAGCCGGGACGGGCAGCGGCGCGAGCGGGATGACCTGGCCGCCGGGCAGCGGCCTGGCCTGCCGGGCGGTGATCAGCACCCGCAGCCCGGGGCAGTGGTGGAACAGCCCGTCCAGCTGCCCGGCGTCCACCCCACCGTCGGCGCCGTCCAGGACCAGCAGGGCGGGCCGGTCGCCGAGGTCGCGGACGAGGTCGTCCAGCGGCGCGCGCCAGGGGTTCGGGCCGCCGCCGCAGTCCACCCAGCGCACCGACCAGCGGACGGCCAGATACAGCCGGCGGGCGACCTCCAGGGCGAGCCGGGTCTTGCCCACTCCGCCGAGGCCCACCAGCGAGACCAGCCGGTCGCCGTGCACGGCGAAGGCGTCGGCCAGCACCTCGGCCTCCATCTCCCGGCCGACGATCGCCCCGCGCGCCACCGGCGGGGCGGCCGGCGCGACCACCGGCTCGTCGGCGAGCGGGTGCCGGCGGGCGGCCTCCTCGAAGTCGGCCCGGCTGCGACCCTCCAGCCGCAGGGCGTCCGCGAGCAGCCGGACGGTCTCGTTGCGGGGCCTGCGCACCCGGCCGCTCTCCATGTCCCGGATCGCCCGCACGCTCAGGGTCGCGTGGTCGGCCAGGCACTGCTGGGTCAGCCCGATCCGCTCGCGCCGTAGCCGCAGCAGCTCGCCGAAGACCGCCGCCGTTCTCACCGCTTGCACCGACTGCCCGCCGTCCATGCCTCGTCTGCCCTTCGTGGTCCGGACTCCTCCTGGTGTCGGGACCGGTGGCGGCGTCAGCGCCGGGTCCCGTTCGGCCGCGGTCCGGCCGTACGGGACCCGTGTCCAGGCTGTGGCCTCCGACCGGCTCCCTCCGGTTCCCGATGCTCCAGGCTCGCCGTCTACGCCCGATCAACGGCCGATCACCGGCCCTACCCACGACCTTCACCCGGGCCTCACAGTCCGTCTCGGTACGTCCGACGCGGCGCCGGCGGCCCGGTCACCCGGCGGGCGCGACCGGCACCCGGCAGGCACGCGACCGGTGCGACCGGCGGACACGCGGCGGCCCGGACCCCGACGGGTGCCGGGATCCGGGCCGGTAGCGCGATCAGCGCCAGGCGTCCCGGGAGGTCACTCGGCCGCCTGCCTGAGGCCGCCGACGCACAGCGCCCAGATGACCAGGGCGTCGATCCCGATCAGGATGGCGGCCCACGCCGGGTAGTACGGCAGCCACAGGAAGTTGGCGATGATTCCCAGCGAGGCGACGGCCACACCGAAGATGCGGGCCCACAGGGCGCCGCTGAAGACCGCGACACCCGCCACCACGATGAGGACACCGATGATCAGGTGGATCCACCCCCACCCCGCGGTGTTCATCGAGTACACGTAGTTGCGGGTGACGACGACCAGGTCGTCCTTGGCGATCGAGGAGATCCCCTCGAAAACCGCCATGAGACCGCCGGTGATCAGCATGACCCCGGCGAAGATGGTCCATCCGGACGCATAGGGATGCCGCTGGGGCTGGGGAATCTGGCTACTGCCGACTCCACTGACGCTGCTGGTCATGGTGACTCCTTCGATGGCAACCGCCTCGCGGGCCGCGGTGGGCGGGAGGGTGGAACAGAAGTCCTACGTTCACGGTAGAGCCGGATCCCGGTCCTGTCGTTCGCACGGATCCGGCGGCGGCTGCGGAGCGTGCCCGCCGCCCCGTACGACCACGTGGGGTTCCCTCAGTCCTCGTCCCGCGGACTCCCGGCCCCGACCCGTCCGGAGGCGGCGAGCAGCGCCAGCACGGCGAGGACGGCGAGGAGCACGAGGGCGAGCAGCAGCACGGTCAGCACCGTCGGGTGGTTCCAGAGAGCGAACACCAGGGCGACGATCAGCAGCGCCGCGAGGACGAGCCAGCGGCGGTGGGCGTCGGTCCAGGTACCGGCCCGACCGGTGTGCACGCCGTGCGCACCGCTCCACCGGGCGACCGAGTCCGCGGCGTGGTCCGCCCGGCCGCGCACGGCGCGCGGCAGGCGGCCCGCCCCTGAGAGGTAGGCGCCGAGCGCCACCACCACGCCCAGGACGATCGCGGTACGCAGACTGACCCGCAGGAACCTCACCAGCGTGTCGAAGATCGCGGCCGCGGCGTCCGGGGACTGGACGGCGGGCGGCAGGTGGTCCAGGTAGTAGTGCCTGGCGACCACCAGGGCGATCGCCACCAGCAGACTGGCCCCGGCCGCTCCGAGCGCCGTGGCCACCAGGGCGCGGCGCCGGCGCCGCGCCAGCAGGACGCCGACCAGGCCGAGCAGCACGGTGATCACCGGCAGCCAGTTGCCCAGCACGTCCAGCGCGTGCGCGGCACCGCGGGCCTCGGCCAGCTCGTCGGACTGGAACAGCACCATCTGCTTGTTCACTTCCGGGATCTTCTCGGCCGGGGTCAGGCCCGCGGCCACCAGATCCTGCTTCAGCTGGTCCACGGCCTTGCCGACGTCGAGGGTGACCGTGCCGTCGCCGACCTCGACGGCGCCGCGGCCGTGTCCGGTCAGGGCGTGGACCACGGCCGCGTGGGCGGCACGGTTCGCCTGGGTCCAGACGGTGTCGAAGGCGTCGCTGCGCACCACCTTGGTCGCCGCCGCGGTGACCACCTGGTCCACCGCGTCGTCGATCTTGGGCCCCAGCGACTTGACGGCGGACGCGGCCCGGGGCGGCAGCCCCTGCGACTGCAGCCAGCCGGCCAGATCGGAGGCGACCTCCGGGCCGTTCACCCTCACGTCCACCGCCTCGGTGATCCGGTGGACCGCGGCGTCCTGGACCGCGGGGTTCCTCGCCAGAGGCGCGACCGTGCTGACGTACCGGTCGGTGTCCAGCGCGATGTCGTGCAACCAGACGGTGAGCAGCGAGACCGGCACCAGGACGCAGGTCAGCGTGATCAGCACGGCCGACACGGTGCTCATGACGATCCGGCCCGCCCGGGGGCGGTGCCCGGGCCCCGCGGGGGCGCTGCCGCCGCCTGTCGGAGGCCCGTCCCCTGGCGGGGGCCCGGACGCCGGGGGCTCGCCTGGCAGGGGCCCGGACGGCTGGGGCCCGCCCGTCGGACGCTCGGACGGCTGGGGCTCGGACGGCTGGGGTTCACTCGGTCCGTTCAACGGCTCTCCCGGCACTCGCCACGCGGCCATGGCACCGCTGGACACCATTCACACCGCAACGCTCCCCGCCCGGCACGCCGGGCTGGGCCGCCCGGACGAGGTGCGTTCCGGGCCGGCCGGCCCGGAACGCACCCGACACCGGGCCGTTCCTCACCCCGGGCAGGTGATCCGCGGACCCGGCGGCGGCCCCTAGCGTCGGAAGCAGCGCCCTGCCCGGCGGACCGAACGGACCGACCCGACGGGCCGGGCGAGGGACTCCACGTGGAAGGGAACACCACCATGACCGAGGACGTCCTCGCCGAGACCGGGCCCATCGACTACCTGGTGGTCGAGTTCCCCGGCAACCGGATGACCGGCGAAGCACTCCCACTGCTGATCGACCTGGTGGACCGGGGTCTGATCCGCATCATGGACTTCGCGTTCGTACGCAAGGACACCGACGGCACCGTCGTGGGCATGGAGATCGCCGACTTCGACGGGGACGGCCGACTGGACCTGGCCCTCTTCGAGGGCGCCGGATCGGGCCTGCTCGACGAGGACGACCTGAGCGAGGCCGCCGGGGTCATCGAGCCCGGCAACTCGGCCGGCGTGCTCATCTACGAGAACGCCTGGGCCGCGCCGTTCGCCGCGGCCCTGCGCCGCGGCGGCGCCCAGGTGGTCGCCAGCGGCCGGGTGCCGATGCAGGATCTGCTGCGCTCCCTGGACGCGCTGGACAGTACCGAAGGAAACGACGGGAACGACGGGACGGACGCGTCGGACGGCTCCGGCTCCGGCTCCGGAACGTCCGCCACCGGGTGACCGCCGAGAGGAGAACGAACCATGCCAGGTCTGCTGCGCGGTGTCGCGCGCACCGCCGTCGTCGCCGGCACGGCGACCGCCGTGTCCAACCGGGTGTCCCGTCGCCAGGCGGGCCGCTGGGCCCAACAGGACGTGGTGGCCGAACCCGCGCCGCCCCCGCCACCGGCTCCCGCCGCTCCTGCCGCGCCCGCCCCGGCGGGCATGGACCAGAAGATCGCCCAGCTGCAGCAGTTGGCGCAGCTGCGGGACCAGGGTGTCCTCACCGAGGAGGAGTTCACCGCACAGAAGCAGCGGCTCCTCGCCGCATAGCACCGTCCGCGCACAGCGCCCTCGGCACACCGGCGGTCACCCGCAGAGGGTGGTTCAGTGCCCCACCGCGACCTTGGCCGCCACGATCACCAGACCCAGCAGCAGGTTGACCGCCCCCTCGGCAGCGATCTGGCCCGGTGCGGCGCCCGCCCGGCGGGCGCCCAGCGCCGCCCAGGCCACCTGCTGCGCCACGGCGACGCCGAGGGCGAGCCAGGCGTTCTCCCCCGCCCCCAGCCACGGGCTGACCAGCACCGCCAGGGCGGGCAGCGCCGACGCCTCGACGAGCGGCCACTCGTGCCGGCCCACCTCGCGCACCTGGCGCCGGGTGACCTGCCGGCCGGCCTCACGCTCTCCGGCCACGCGCGCGTAGACGTGGGCGGCCCAGAACACCAACCCGGTGATCACCAGCAGCAGGATGAGCGACAGCCTGGGGTGCGGTTCGTTGAGGCTGGCGGCCGCGATCACGGAGGCGGCGAGCATCGAACCGTACACCGCGCCGGCGTAGTCGGTCCGGGGCCGGATTCCGGCCGGGGCCGGTTCGCCCGGGGCAGGGGTACGACTGCGCGAGGTGGTCATGACGCCTGCTCCCGTCATCCCCTCGAACACGTCCGATGGGTCCCACGACCGGGTCCCACGTCCGATGGGCCCGTTGCGGCCATCATCGCCCGCGTTCCGGGTTCCGGCGCGTCGGCGCGGTCACCCACGCCGGGTGATCCGGAGTCCGGCCGACGCTCGTAGCGTGGGGAAAGGTCGTTTCCCCCGCCGTCCGCGGAGGTCGTTTCCCCCGCCGTCCGCGAAAGTCGTTCCCCTCGCCGTCCACCGAGGAGTCCACGAGGAGTCCGCGTGAGCCCCTACCCTCCGATCGCCGAGCACGGGATCATCGGCGACCTGCAGACCGCCGCGCTCGTGTCCACCAGCGGTGACATCGACTGGTGGTGCACCCCCCGCTTCGACTCCCCGAGCCTGTTCGCCTCCCTGCTGGACCACGCCCAGGGCGGCCGCTGCAGGCTGGCCGTCGACCGGGACGCGGTGCCCGACGTGCAGGTGAAACAGCTCTACCTCGCGGACACGGCCATTCTGGTCACCCGGTTCCTCGCCCCGCAGGGGGTGGCGGAGGTCGTCGACTTCATGCTCCCCGACACCTCCTCGGCCCCGAGCGACCGGCACCGGATCGTCCGCACGGCCCGGGTGGTGCGCGGACGGGTGCCGTTCCTGCTGGAGTGCCGACCGCGCTTCGACTACGGCCGGGCCCCTCACGGGCTCACCCTCCTGGACGAACACTGCGCGCTGCTCCGGGGCCCGGAGCAGGAGCTGTGCGTGCAGACCACCGGTCCCGTCGCGCTCGGCCCCGACGGCTCCGACGTGACCGCGGCGTTCACCCTGGCCGCGGGCGAGTCGGCCACCGTACTGCTCACGACCCAGCCGCCGGACGCCACCCCTGCCGCCGCGCCCACCGCGGCGGAGCACGCCGCCGCCTTCGAGGCCTGCCGGAAGTTCTGGTACGGATGGCTCAAGTCATCGACCTACCAAGGACGTTGGCGCCAGATCGTGGACCGCTCGGCGATCACGCTCAAGCTGCTCAGCTACCACCCGACCGGTGCGCTGATCGCCGCCGCGACGATGGGGCTGCCGGAGCAGATCGGCGGGGAGCGGAACTGGGACTACCGCTACACCTGGATCAGGGACGCCTCGCTCTCCGTGCACACCCTCATCAGCCTCGGCTTCAACGACGAGGCGCGCGCCTTCCGCCGCTGGGTGCGGGAGCGGATCGAGGCCGCCGGTTCCGGGGGCGAACGGCTCCAGATCATGTACCGCGTCGACGGCGACCCCCACCTGACCGAGGAGTCCCTCACCCAGTGGGAGGGCTACCGCCGCTCCTCCCCGGTGCGCGCCGGGAACGCCGCCGCCGACCAGCTCCAGCTCGACATCTACGGCGAGGCCGCCTACGCGTTCGCCGCCGATGAGAGCGACATGGGGGCGCTGCGCGGCTGGACCGCGTTCCGCGGGCTCCTGGACTGGCTGACCGAACAGTGGGACCGCCCGGACGAGGGCATCTGGGAGACGCGCGGCGGACGCCAGGACTTCACCTACAGCCGCCTGATGTGCTGGGTCGCCTTCGACCGCGCCATCCGGCTCGCCCTCCGGTTCGCCCGCCCCGCGGACGTCGACCGCTGGAGCTCGGAGCGCGACGACATCCTGCGCCAGATCGTGCAACGCGGCTGGAGCCCCGAACGCGAGGCCTTCACCCAGCACTACGGCACCGACGTCCTGGACGCCTCGCTGCTGCTGATGCCCAAGGTCGGATTCCTCTCCCCCACCGACCCGGCCTGGCTGTCCACCCTCGACGCGATGGACCGGGAACTGGTCCAGGACAGCCTGGTCTACCGCTACGACCCCGCTGCCTCCCCCGACGGCCTGAAGGGCTCCGAGGGCACCTTCAACCTCTGCACGTTCCTCTACGTCGAGGCCCTGGCCCGGGCCGGCCGGATCGCCCAGGCCCGCTACGCGTTCGACAAGATGCTCACCTACGCCAACCACGTCGGCCTGTTCGCCGAGGAGATCGGCCCCTCCGGCGAGCAACTGGGCAACTTCCCCCAGGCGTTCACCCACCTCGCACTGATCGACGCGGCGCTCGCCCTCGACGAGGAACTCGACCGCCGCGGGACCTCCTGAAGGGGACACGCGATGACCTCCACCGTCGCCACCGCCCCCACCGCGGCCGGACGCAAGGTGCTGGTGCCGCTGGCGCTGGCCCAGTTCATCTGCAGCTTCGCCGGCTCCAGCATGAACGTGATGATCAACGACATCAGCCGGGACCTGGACACCACCGTCCAGGGCGTCCAGGTCGCCATCACCGTCTTCCTGCTGGTGATGGCCGCCCTGATGATCCCCGGCGGCAAACTCACCGACCGCTGGGGCCGCAAGCGCTGCCTGATGGCCGGTCTCACCGTCTACGGCGTCGGCGCCGTGCTCAGCGCGGCCGCCCCGGGGCTCGGCGTCCTCATCCTGGGCAACTCCGTGCTGGAGGGCGTGGGCACCGCCCTGCTGATCCCCCCGGTCTACATCCTGACAACCCTGCTGTTCACCGGTACGGCCGCCCGGGCCCGCGCCTTCGGCGCCATCATGGCTCTCGGCGGCATCGGCGCCGCGGCCGGACCGCTCCTCGGCGGCCTGCTCACCACGGCCATCGACTGGCGGGCCAACTTCGCCTTCCAGGCCGTGATCGTGGCCCTGGTCCTCTTCCTCACCCGCAAGCTGGAGGACCCGCTCCCCGCCGACCCGGACCGGCCGTTCGACACCGTCGGCGCCGTCCTGTCCGCCGCCGGGCTGGTCCTGCTGGTCACCGGCATCCTCGCCGCCGACAACAACACCTGGCTGATGATCGCGCTGCTGCTCGCCGGCGCCGCCGTGCTGGCCGGCTTCTTCCGCTGGATCCGCCGGCTGGAACGCGCCGGACGCGAACCGCTGCTGGCCACCAGCCTGTTCCACAACCGCACCTCCGACCTGGGCCTCATCACCCAGAACGCCCAGTGGCTCGTCCTGATGGGCGTCTCGTTCACCGTCGGCGCCTACCTCCAGGTCGTGCGCGGCTACAGCGCCATCGCCACCGGAGGCGTCTTCACCGCCGCCACCCTCGGCCTGCTCGCCACCTCGCTCGCCGCCGAGCGCCTGGCCGAGCGCCGCTCCCAGCGCACCCTGGTCCTCGCCGGCTTCGCGCTCACCACCGTCGGCATCGCCGTGCTGCTGCTCCTGGTCCGCGCCGTCGACGACGTCTGGGCGTTCACCCCCGGCCTGCTGCTGATCGGGCTGGGCATCGGCCTGATGCTCACGCCCTCGGTCAACATCGTGCAGTCCGCCTTCCCCGACAGCCGTCAGGGCGAGATCTCCGGCCTCTCCCGCAGCATCTCCAACCTCGGCTCCTCGCTGGGCACCGCGATCGCCGGAACCATCCTGGTCTCGGAGCTCACTCGCAACGGCTACGCGGCGGCCATGGCCGTCCTCGCCCTCTGCGGCCTGGCCGGACTCTGCGCGGCGCTGTTCCTGCCGCACGACCGGCCCGGCGCGGCGGGCACCCCCGCAACCGGCCCAGGCCGCTGAACCAGAAGGAGGCCCCCGAAGGTTCCACCGGCCCCGGCGGCCCCGAGTTCTACTGGCGCCAACTGCGCGACATGAAGGGCTCCGCCGTCGTCGACGGCATGCCGGTGGACCTGCTGGACCGGTACGCCGAGCTGTGCGGCAGCACCCTCGCGCACGGGCACGCGCGTACCGGGGACCGCGTCGCCATCACCGCGTACCTCGGCTCCGGCGACGTCTTCGACCGCGCCATCGCCGACTTCGCCGTCGCCTACGCCGACCGGACCGACGCCGACCACGCCGCGCTCACCGCCGCGATCGACAACGGCCGGATCAGCGCGCGGCCCGGCGTGTGAGCCGGCCCGGGCGGCGGGACGGCCCTACGCCCGGCCCGTCCCGCCGCCCTCGCGCGCCGGCTCGCCCGCACCGGACGCGCGCCGGGCCGGCAGGTGGCCGGTGAAGGCGAAGCAGGCGAGCGTGATCGCGGCGGCGGCCGGCAGCGACACCTTGAGGCCACCGAGCTGGGCCGCGCAGTACCCCCGTACGCGCCCGCGGCCGGGACGCCCGTCGAGGGCAGTCACCGCGTTGCGCCGAACGGCGGACCGCCCGAGGTGCCGCACGGCGTCCCGTCGCCCAGTCTTGGACGGAATCCGCAGCAGCGGACCGGGAACGGAGCGGGGGCATCGACCGGAGGGAGCGCGGCGTGGCGCAGCAGCGTGGTCAGCCCAGCCGCGCCGACTGGATCCGCGGCAGGACCGCCTGGCTGAAGGGGCGAACGGCCACCCTGCGCGACGCCCCGTTCCCGCGCCGGCTCGCGGCCCAGCTGCTCCACGTCCACGTCCTGGACACCGCCACCCGCCTCGCCGCGCAGACGTTCCTGACCGCCATCCCGGTGCTGTTCGTGCTGGCCGCCTTCATGCCCCAGGAGGTGCGCACCAGCGTCTCCGAGTCGCTGCGCACCGTCCTGGGCCTCCAGGGCGCCTCACTCAACGAGATCACGGCGGCGCTCAACCCCGCCGGTGAGGAGTCCACCACCGAGACGTTCGGCGGCATCGGCATCGTGGTGACCCTGCTCTCGGCCACGACGTGCAGCCGCGTCCTGCAGCGCCTGTGCGAGCGGAGCTGGCACCTGCCCCACCTGGCGGGCCGCCTGGCGGCGTGGCGGTGGCTCGCCTGGCTCCTGGTGTGGCTGACCGCCCTGATCCTCCAGGGCCAGATCCGGGCCGGGCTCGGGGCGGGCGCGGTCCTCGGGGCCGTGCTCTACCTGATCACGGCCACCCTGCTCTGGTGGTGGACCCAGCACCTGCTGCTCGGCGGCCGGATCCCGTGGCCCCCGCTGCTGCCGGGGGCGGTGCTGACCGCCGCCGCGCTGACGGTGCTCGCCTGGGCGTCACGGCTCTACGTCCCCCACTCGCTGAACCGCAGCATCACCCAGTTCGGCCCGCTCGGCCTGGTCTTCACCCTGCTCAGCTGGCTCATCGTGGTGTTCACGGCCATCACGCTCTGCATCGGCATCGGGTACGTGGTGGCGAGCCAGGGACGACTGGCCCGGCTGCTGGGAACTCCGCTGCCGGACCCGGAGGACGAGGACTGAGGCCGCCGCGGCAGCGGCCCGTGGGGCACCCGCCCGGGCGCCTCGGCCGCCTTTGCCAGCCCGGACGGTGTCGGACAGGATGGGGTTGTCAGCGATCCGCGCTCACCATGCGCCATCCCCTCTGAGGTGAGCACCATGCCCCTCAGCCCAGCCGCCAGCTCCCCCGTCCGCCCGGCGGACGCACCTCGACGCGGCTCCGCGCGGCCGGCCCGCATACCCGGGGGCGACCCGGTGCTCGCGGCCCGCTTCGCCGTCCCCCCGATCCCGGTGACCTTCGTGCACAGACCGCGACTGGTCGGGCGCCTCGGCGACGGCCCGGGGACGTCCCTGCTGCTGGTGAACGCCCCGGCGGGAGCAGGAAAGACCCTGCTCGTCGCCGACTGGCTGGCCACCACGCGGCTGCGCGGCTCGGCGGTCTGGCTCACCGTGGAGCGGGAGGACAACGCGCCGGGCGTCTTCTGGGCCTACCTGCTGGAAGCCGTCCGGCACCACGGCGTCGCACTGCCGGACGACATCGGCTGCCCCGCCCGGGCTTCCGAGGTCGACCACTCGCTGCTGGCCCGGCTGGCCGCCCACCTGAGCCGCCGCGAGGATCCCGTGGTCCTCGTCCTCGACGAGTTCGAACACGTGTCGTCCGCCGAGGTGGCCTCCGGACTCCACTTCCTGCTCGGCCACGCGGGCCCGGGTTTGCGGCTCGTCCTGATCAGCCGCACGGAGCCGAGCCTGCCGCTGCACCGCTACCGCGCCTCCGGCAGCACCACCGAGATCCGGGCCGCCGACCTGGCCTTCCGCCCCCGGGAGACCGCCGCGCTGCTGCGCCGGCACCGCCTGGACCTCTCCGCCGGGACGATCCGGTCGCTGACCGAGCGGACGGGCGGCTGGGCCGCCGGTCTCCGGCTGTCCGCCCTGGCCGCCCAGGGCGCCGCCGATCCCGAGGCGTACCTGAAGGAGTTCGAGGCCTGCCGCAGCACGGTCGCGGACTTCCTGCTCGCCGAGGTCCTCGACACCCAGCCCGCCGAGGCCCAGGACCTCCTGCTGCGCACGAGCGTCCTGGAACGGGTCCACCCCGATCTGGCCGACGCGCTGACCGGCCGTACTGACGGGGCGCGGATCCTCGCCGACCTCGCGCGCGCCGACACCTTCGTCGAGGCCCTCGGCCACGGCTGGTACCGCTGCCACCCTCTGTTCGCCGAGATCCTGCGCGTCCACCTGGCGGCACGCAGCCCGGGGCTGGAACGGGCGCTGCACCGCAGGGCCGCCCGCTGGCTGATCGCCGCCGGGCACCTGACGGACGGGCTGGTGCACGCCGCCGCGGCCGGCGACTGGGAGTTCGCCGCGACACAGGTCGTCGACCGGCTGACCATCGGACGGCTGTTCACCGGCCGCGGCGCGGACCGGCTCGACCGGCTGTTCGCCGACATGGCGCCCGACGCCCGGGGGCCCGCCCCGGAGCTGGTCCGGGCCGCGCGCGACCTCGCCCACCACGACGTGGACCGCGGGCTCGAACACCTCCGGCGCGCCGAGGCGCTGCTCGCCGAACGCGACGGCGAGGACGTCCCGGCGGCGGCCCTGCTCAGCCTCGCCCACCTGCGGGTGCTGGCGGGCCGGCTGCTCGGCTCGGCCGACATGGCCCAGGCCGCCGCCGCCCAGGCCGCCCGGTGGGAGGAGCACCTCCCGGCGGGGCTGCTGCGGCAGCACCCCGAGCTTCCCGCGCTCCGGCTCACCAACCTCGGCTCCGCGCTGCTCTGGGAGGGGAGCCTCGACGCCGCCGAAACGGCGCTGTCCGCCGCCGCGGCCGGCGACGACGCCACCACGGCCTGTCCGCGCCAGGAGTCGCTCGCCCGGCTGGCCCTGATCGACCTGCTCCGGGGCAGGCCGGGGCGAGCGGAGGTCCGCCTGCGGAAGGCGGGGGCGGAGGCCGAACGCGCCGGTCTGCCACCGGACTCCCGCACGGGGGCCGGCCAGCTCGTGCTGGCCGCGCTCGCCGTCGACCGCGACGACCTGCCCGCGGCGCGGGCGGCGATCGACCGGGCCGCCGGATCGGACGCGGCCGACCACGACCCGGCCGTCGCCGCGGGGATCGCGATCGTCCGGGCGAGGACGCTGCTGGCCGAGGGCCGTACCCGTGCGGCCCTCGACCTCCTCGCCGGGCTGGAGCACGACGGCCCCACCGCCGGACCGCCGCCGCCCTGGGTGCGGGAGGGCGTGGCCGTGACCGTCTCCGCCGGGCACCTCGCCGAGGGGGACCCGGCCGCCGCCCTCCGGGCACTGGAGCGCAGTGGTGCGGACGGACCGGATTGCGCCGTCGCCGCCGCCCTGGCGCGGCTCGCCGCCGGGGAGAGCCGACACGCCCTGCGGATCCTGGACGCGATCCCCGAGCACGACGGCCATGGGCCCGCGGTCACCGTACGGGTCCTACTCGCCCGGTCCCAGGCGGCCCTCGCCCTCGGCGACGAGGCCGCGGCCCAGCGCCTGCTCGCCCGCGCCCTCGCGGTCGCCCTGCCGGAGCGGCTGCGCCGGCCGTTCCGGGACGCCGGGCCGTGGCTGGCGCGGCTGCTGCGCTCCCGGCCCGAGCTGGTGGACTCCCACGGCTGGCTGCCCCCCGACCTCCTGCCCGGCCCCACGGGCGAGGCGGCCGGGGACACCGCCGCGGCGGACGATCCGGTCGAGCCGCTGAGCGACCGCGAACTGGACGTGCTGAGACTGGCCGCGCAGATGCTGTCCACGGACGAGATCGCCGCCGAGCTGTTCCTCTCCGTGAACACCGTCAAGACCCACCTCAAGAGCATCAACCGGAAGCTCTCCGTCACCGGGCGCAACCGGGCCGTGCGGCGGGCGCGGGCGCTGCACCTGCTCTGACCCCGGACCGCTCCACCGCTACCCGCGGGCTAGGCGCGCCGGGACCGGCGGGCGCGCAGCCAGCGCCATCCGACGGCCAGGGCACCCATCCCGAGCAGCACCAGGAACATCGCGAGCCAGGTGTTCCCGACGACCCGGGCCCCGGTGAACAGCACGATCAGCACCGCGCCCGCGGTGGCCAGGACCGCCAGCGCCGTCCGCAGCGCCACGAGGAGCATGCTCGGGCGCAGGATCGACGAGGCCCTCCCCGCCCGTGCGGCCGCGCGCCCCTCCAGCCCGTACCGGAGCAGGGCCCGGTCGGCGAGCTCGCCGGTGGCGCGGCGGTACATCACGCCGCACGCGGGCACCCACACGAAGGGGATCACGGTTCCGACGAGCAGCAGCCCGCCCAGCCCGGCCCAGCCGAGCCACTTGCGCACTGCCGAGCGCTCCGGGTCGTCGGGGGTCAGCAGGCCGATCAGGTACGCCTGGCGGCGGACGACGGCTGGCCAGGAGGCCTTCTCCCGGCCGTCGACCGAGGTCCGCGACGCCTTCCGGAGGGCCTCGTGCGCCTGCGCCGGTATCGGATGGACCCCCTGCACCACCAGCACCTCCGCCGCCGCGTCGGGACCGCAGGGGTCGCGGCCGGACAGGGCGGCGAGTTCCAGCACCATGCGCAGCTGGGCGAGCAGCGCGGCGACGAAGGCGACCGGGAGCAGGAGGATGAACGGGCCGCCGAGGAAGGAGCCCTCGACCACGGTGCGGCGCACCCCGCGGTCGATGATCCGACCGACGGGATCCGGCCCGGCGTCCTCCGCTCGCTCGGGCGCCCGCTCGGGGTCGCCCCACGCCCGCTCGGGGTCGCGCAGCGCCGCGGCCGTCTCGGCCGCCTGGGGGCCCAGGTAGTCGACCACGAAGGCCGCCAGTCGCTCGGGCATGTACGCGGGATCCGCCCGGAGCGTCCTCAGCAGTCGTCCCACCACGCCGGGTTGTCGCCGCGCACTCTCCGATCCGCCCATCAGCCGCAGAATAACCCCGCCGCCGCACGACCGCCCGGGGCCGTCCCACCTCCCCCTCCCCCTCGGCTTGCCCCTCGGCCCGGACCCGACCGACCGCCCGACCGACCGACCGACCGCTTGACCTTGACACGGTGACAAGGACTTCACTGCGGTCCTGGAGGTGGTCCTGATGATCAGGCCGGAAGAGGACACGGAGACGACGCCGCTGCTGCGGGGGCTGGAGCACGACGACGCGTCGGTGCGGCTGCGGGCGGCGCTGGCCGTCGGCAGCCGCCCGCACCCCGGGTTCGTCGGCGGGCTCGTCGAGCGGTGCGCGGTCGAGCCCGAGTTCACCGTGCGCGAGATGCTCACCTGGGCGCTCACCCGGCACGAGGCGGCGGCGACGCTCCCGCTGCTGCTCGACGAGGTCCGGGCGGAGCGCGCCCAGGCCCGCAGCCAGGCCCTGCACACGCTGTCCAAGATCGGGGACCGGCGGGCCTGGCCGGCGATCACGCCCGCGCTGCTGGCCGACGCCGACGACGAGGTGGCCCGCAGCGCCTGGCGGGCCGCGGTCGTGCTGGTACCCGACGGCGGGCAGCGCGACCTGGCCGTAGTCTTGGCGGCTCAACTCGGACGCGGCGGACGCGAGACGCAGCTGAGTCTCAGCCGGGCGCTGGTCGCGCTCGGGGAGGCGATGCTGCCCACACTGAAGGCCGCGACGACGGACCCCGACCCCCGGGTGCGCGCCCACGCGCTCGCCACCGAACGGCTGTGGCACGACCCGGACGCCGGATTCGAGTCCGCGATCGAGGAGGCGAAGCGCACGGCGGTCTACGGTCAGGGCCGCCAGGAGGGACGGTAGGCAGTGTTGATCGGCGACGTCGCGCGGCGGTCCGGGGTCAGCGCCCGCATGCTCAGGCACTACGAGTCGCTCGGGCTGGTACGGCCCACGGGGCGCACCGGCTCCGGCTACCGCCGGTACTCCGACGAGGACATCCGGCGGATCTTCCACATCGAGAGCCTGCGGTCGCTGGGTCTGTCGCTGCGCGACGTCGGCCGGGCGCTCGACGACCCCGGCTTCGCGCCGGCGGAACTCGTCGACGACCTCATCCGCCGTACCCGCGAGCGCATCGCGGCGGAGACGGAGCTGCTCACCCGGCTGCGGCGGATCGACGCCGCGGAGCCCGCCGGCTGGGAGGAGGTGCTGGGGGTCGTCGCGCTGCTCCAGGCGCTGGAGTCGAAGAGCCCGGGCGCCCGGCAGCGCGCCGCCCTGTCGGCGGGCGACGCGGCCCGGTCCGCGGGCGAGGACGTCGCGGTGCCGGTGGAGGCACTGGTCGAGGCCGTACTGGGCGAGTCCGACCCGAACGTCGCCGGGGCCCTGCGCTGGGCGCTGGCGCGGGCCGGCGGGGACGGGGCGGCCCTGCTCGCGGCGGGCCTGCGCTCGCCCGCGGCCGAGGTGCGCGAGCGGGCCGTCCGGTCCATCGCCGAGCTGCCGGACGGCGCGGCGACGGCGCTGCTGCGGGACGCCCTCGGGCACCCCGACGCCGTGGTCCGCAGGTACGCGGCCCTGGCGCTCGGGGCCCGCGGGGTCGCCGACGCCGTCCCGACGCTCGTCGACATGATCGTCGAGGCGGTGAACGACGCCGACGCGGCCGACGCGCTCGGCACACTGGCGGGCGACCCCGCGCTGGCGGAGCGGATCGCCGCCGGGCTGGTCGACCGCCTCGCCCACGACGCCGTCGGCCCGGACGCCCGCCGCCGCCTGGCCCAGGCGCTCGCGGAGGTCCCGGGCGGCACCACGGACCGAGCCCTCGACGAGCTCGCCCGGGACGAGGACCGTGCGGTCGCGCTCACCGCGACGTACATTCTCAAGCTGCGCAGCACGCGGTAGTCGCGGGGCGGGGACGGGGGCGGGGTGACAGGGGCCGGGCGGTTCCGTCGGCAGCGGCGGCTGTTCCTCTCGGTGGCGATCGACACCTTCGGCTCCGGCGTCTTCCTGCCGCTGTCGCTGCTGTTCTTCGTCACCGTCCAGCACTTCCCGGCGGCCGCCGCGGGCACCGCCGTCACGGTCGGGTCGCTCGCGTCCTTCGCCGTCGTACCGCTCTGCGGACGGCTGGTCCAGGCCGCGGGGCCCAAGGCCTGTCTGCTCGTCGGCAACGTCCTGACCGCACTCGGGTACGGCCTGTTCTTCGCCACCGGGAACCTGGCCACGGTGGCGGCCGCCACCTTCCTGGTGACGGCCGCCGACCGGCTCTACGGCGCCGCCTGGCCGACCCTGGTCGCGCGGTTCGCCGAACCGGAGGAACTCACCGAGTGGTTCTCCGCGGTCACCGTCCTCAAGACGACCTCCCTGGGCGTCGGCACCCTGGGGGCGACCGCCCTGATGGCACTCGACGGCGGCCACGGCCTGCTGGTCGCACTCGCGTTGAACAGCGCGAGTTCCCTCGTCGCCGCCGTCCTGCTGCTGGGGGTCACCGTGCCGGCCGCCGAGCGGCCCGGGCCCCGGGCGGCGGCGCGCTCGAACACCCGGGCGGCGCTCGGCGACCGGCGCTTCCTGTCCCTGGTCGCGTCCCAGACGCTGTTGTCGGCGGCCTGGCTGATCCCGACGGTCGCCTTCCCGGTGTACCTGGTGGAGAGCCTCCACCAGGCGCCCTACTGGCCGACCGTCGTGGTCGCCGTCCGCTACGCCACCGCCACCACCCTGCAGATGCGGATCAGCCGCCGGCTCTCCGGCTGGAGCCGGTCCCGGGTGCTGCGCCTGTCGATCGGCGCGGTGGCCGCCGCCATCGCCCTGACCGCCGCCATCCCGACCGCCCCGCACCGCCTCCAGGGCCCGCTCGCCGTCCTCGTCGCGACGATCCTGGCGCTCGCCGAGCTGGCCTCGAAGCCCACCGCGGCCGCTGCGGCGGTCACCATGGCCCCCAAGGGCGACGAGGGCCCGTACATGTCCCTGTTCCAGCTGACCTGGACGGTCTCCTACGCCGTCGGCCCGGCCGTCATCGGCCTGGGCCTGCAGAACCCCCCGCTGCTCTGGACCGCCCTGTTCCTCTGCGTCGCTGCCAGCGCCCTCGCCCACCGCCTCCGGGCCCCGCTGCGGCAGCCGGCCGCCTCGCCAAGTCCAGCGCTCCGCCCGCCGGTTGAGGGGCGATCGACCCGACTCCGCTGACCTGGACCGGGAGTCCCAAAACCCTCGACCGGCACCGGAGACCGCCGGACGTCAGCGCCGGACCGGCGGCCGCTCCACGAGCCCGAAGGCGCGCAACTGGTACGGGAGGGCGGCCGGGCGGCGCCACCGCAGGTCGAGGCCGCAGGCGCCGAGGACGGCGCCGAAGGCGTGCCGCATGGCGTCCTGGACGGCGGTACGGGCCCGGGCGGCCTGCTCGGCGGGGGCGGCGGCCAGGCGGCGGGAGGGGTTCCAGCGGAGGTCGGCGACGCCGGTGGTGTCGTCGCCGTCGTCGACGGGCCGGCACGGCGCGAGGGTGATGCCGGGTGCGCGCAGGTGGTCGGCGACCGGGAGACCGGCGAGTGCGGCGGTGCGGCGCACCGCGTCGACGGCGTCCGCGTCGATGCCGAGGTCCTGCGGGCGGGAGCCGGCCAGGGCGGAGCCGGCCGGGGCGGGGCCGGCCGGGGCGGGGCCGCCGGCGCCGCCGACCCTGGTCTCGCCGTCGAGCCGGCCGGCCACGACCTCGATGCCGAAGGCCGGCAGGAACTCCGCCAGCGCGTTCTGCATGCCGGCGGTGACGGTCCGTCGGGCGGCGGCCGCGGGCTGCCGGGGCTCCTCCATGGCGGCGGCGGCCGCCAGCCGGGGGCCGGGTTCCCAGTGCAGGGCCAGCAGTCCGGCGCAGTCGTCGTAGTCGTCGTACGGCCGGGCCGGGCGCAGTCGGACGCCGGACCCGTGCCCGCCGTACCCGACGGGCAGGCCGGCCAGCAGGAGCGCCTCGGTGACGCGGTCGGCGAGCAGCGGGTCGATCCGGGGCCCGCCCAGGGACGTGTCCTCCGCAGCCGTGTCCACGCCGTCCTCCTCCTCAGGGCCACGGGCGGCGGCCGACCGGCTGCGCCCCGAGGGTACGGCGTACCCGGGCGGCCGGCCGGTGAATCCCGGAACCGGCCGCCGCGACGCCCGCCCGTCCGGCGGTCAGGCCCGCATGGGCCCCTACAACCAACCGCGCCGCGCCGTCTTCAGCCCGGCCTCGAAGCGGCTCGCCGCGTCGAGGCGTTCCATCACGGAGGCCATCTGCCGCCGTACGGTCCGCACCGAGACGCCCAGCCGCTTGGCCGCCGCGTCGTCCGTGAGCCCGGTGGACAGCAGCCGCAGCAGCTCGCGCTCCCCGGCGCTCAGCGTCAACGACGCCACCTCGTCCCGGTCTCCGCAGATCGGGACCGCGGTCTCCCAGGTCTGCTCGAACAGGGCGACCAGGGAGGCGACGATGCCGGGCTCCCTGGTGCACAGCGCGCCGGCCCGGGTGTTCTCCGGGTCGATCGGCACCACGGCCGTGCTCCGGTCGAAGACCAGCATCCGCGGCGGCAGCGCCGACGCGGTGCGCACCTCGGCGCCGAGATCGGCCATCCAGCGGGCGTAGTCGAGGGTCTCCGGGGCGTCGTGGATGCTGTCCTGGTAGACGGTGCGCAGCCTGACTCCGCGTCGCAGGGCGTCCTCGTCGAGCGGGCGGGACGCGGCCAGGCTGGCCGCGGACTGGCCGCCGCCGGGCATCACCGCCAGGACCTCGGTGGTCAGCCGGGCGCTCAGCACCTCCAGCTTGTCCTGGATGGCGTCCAGGCCGAGCAGCCGCTCGCGGTCGGCCACCGGGGTGTCGGTCCGTACCTTCGCGTACTCCCCCAGGGCGTGTGCGACGGCGGCCTTGGAGGCCGCCAACTCCTGCTGGCGGCGTGCGAGTTCCTCTTCCTGGCGGCGCAGCAGGATCTCCAGTCCGCGCTCCGGGCTGACCGGCCGCAGGGTGCCGGGCCGTTCGCGGGAGTTCCGCAGCAGGGTGAGGTCGGCGAGCCGGTCGAGGGCTGTGCGCACGTCGGCCTCGGGGAGTTCGAGCCGCTCGCAGAGTTCCGCGACCCCTCCCTCTGGGTCGGCGAGCATTTCCCGGTAGACGGCTTCCGCAGTGGCGTCCAGCCCCAGCAGTTCCAGCACTTCACGACCCCTGATCCCCGTGGACGATTCCGTATGCCCGGTCGGCCCGCAGCCGATCTTTCCTCCGGCCGGAACGCGATCGCAAGGGCATGATCCGGTCAAAGCCCCACTCCAGGGGCGTCCGGGCCCCGGCAGGTCCCGCGGCGGGGTGGAATCCGTCCCGCCGCCCCGCGCGGTTTTGCAGCATGCTGCCTGTCCTGATCCTGCCCCCGGATTCCCTTCCCGTGGGGGGCCGCGAAACGGAAGGATTCGCCGTGCGCGCAATGCACGAATTTCCGGACACCCAGAACTGCGGTCTCCCTCAACGCAGTTCCCGCACAGAACAGGACTCCGTCGTGGCCGTCCGTCCATTCGCCGCCGTTCTCCTGACCCTCACCATCGCCGGCGCCACCGCCCCGGCCCTCGCCGCCGCTTCGACCGCCTCCGCCGCCGCGCCGTCCGCCGTCCAGGGCACGGGCGGGTCGATCGGCTGGGACGTCCCCGGCGCCGACTCGATCGGGTGGGACACCCCGTCCCCCCGGTCGATCGGCTGGGACGCCCCGGCGGTCGACGACTTCGCCGGGCGGGTCTGACCTGCGGTGTTCGCGGTCCATCTGACCGTGCCGGCCGATGCCGCCTCCCCGTCGGGAGAGGCGGCGGCCGTGGAGGTCCAGGCCGCGCTGTGGGCGTGTGCCGGTCCGGGTGACGGCCTGGAGCACGTGCGCGCCCGCACCGTGCCCGGCGGCGTGGGCCTGGTGCTCTACGTCCGGGCCCCGGACGGGACGGCGGCCCGGTCGAGGGCGCAGGGCCTGCTGGACCGGGTGCTGACGGCCACCGGCCGGCTCCCGTCCGGCCTCCGCTAGCCGCGCCGACCGCCGGTTCCCGGCGGCGGTGACCCGTCGTCACGCCCGAACGGTTTCCGCACTTCCGGGCGGTTTTCGACCGATCTCACCGGTCCGGAAAATTGGCCGATTCATTGCGCCCGCTTTACCTCGGCATATCTGACATGCACTCGGCAAGTCGGCTGTGCCCCCCTTCCCCGACGACCCTTCCTCTCCTTTCAACAGACCGAACAGACCGAACAACCGACCAGAACAGTCGAGGAGTTCCATGTCACGCCCCACGGGCGAATCACCACGGCACCGGACCGAAGCCGGCTCGCCTCCCCCCACCGCGCCACGCCGCCGCAACAGCGTGCTGCGCAACACCGCCGTCGCCCTCGCCGTGGTGCTCTCCGCCGAGGCCGCCGCCGTCATCATGACGACCGGTCAGGCCGTCGCGGTCACCCCGGAGCAGGCCCCGAAGCCCGCCAAGGCGCAGGGCCCCGCCGAGGCCAAGGACATCCCTACCGCGCACCTCAAGGCTCGGTTGGAGAACCGCCGGATCGAGGTGGTCGACGAGCGCACCGAGTCGACGACCACCTGGATCAACCCGGACGGCACCACGACCCTGGACCTCGCCACCGGCCCCGTCCGCTACAAGGACAAGGCCGGCAAGCTCCAGCCGATCGACGTCGACCTCGCCAAGCAGTCGGACGGCAGCGTCAAGGCCAAGGGCCACCCGCTCAACCTCTCCCTGGCCGGCGCCACCGCACCCGCCACCGCGTCGAAGTTCAAGGCCGCCGGCGCCCCGGCGGGCGACCCGAAGGCCCCGACCACGCCGCTGGTCTCGCTGGACAACGGCCAGGGCACCGCCATGTCGCTGTCCTGGCGCGGCACCCTGCCCGAGCCCACCGTGGACGGCGCCAAGGCCCGCTACGCGAACGCGCTCACCGCCACCGACCTGGTCATCGAGTCCACCCGGACCGGCTTCGAGCAGTTCCTGGAGCTCAAGGACCGCTCGGCGGTGGCCGCCAACGGCAGCGTGACGCTCACCCTGGACGCGGCCGGCCTCCAGGCCCGGCAGAACCCGGACAACTCGGTCTCCTTCCTCGACCCGAAGACCGGCGAGGAGAAGGGCCAGCTGCCCGCCCCGGTGATGTGGGACGCGCAGGTCGACGAGCGCAGCGGCGACCACACCCGCACCGCGCCGGTCGCGCTGAAGGTCACCCAGGACGGGAACGCGATCGACCTGACGCTCACCCCGGACGCCGCCTTCCTGAACGACCCGAAGACCAAGTACCCGGTGACGATCGACCCCGCGGTCAACATCGGCGTCGGCTTCGACACCTTCGTCCAGGAGGGCTACGCCACCGACGTCTCCTCGCAGACCGAACTGAAGCTGGGCAACAACGGCTCCGGCCAGGTGGCGCGTTCATTCCTGCAGTTCCCGATGGCGAAGATCAGCGGGAAGCAGATCACCAGCGGCAAGCTCAACCTGTGGAACTTCCACAGCTGGTCCTGCACGGCGAAGAGCTGGGAGGTGTGGGACACCGGCACGGCCACCACGGCGACCCGCTGGACGGCCCAGCCCGGCTGGAACAAGAAGTGGGCGACCTCCACCGCGACCAAGGGCTACTCCAGTTCCTGCAACGACGGTTGGGTGAACCAGGACATCACCAGCCTGGTCAAGGCCTGGGCCGCCAACGGCAACGCCAACAACACCCTGGGCATCCGGGCCACCGACGAGAGCGACCCGTACGGCTGGAAGAAGTTCAACTCCGGCAACGCGACGTCCAACACCCCGTACCTGTCGGTGACCTACAACACCCCGCCGGCCGTCTCCACCCTGGTCTCCCCGGCGAACGCCGCGCTGACCAACGACGCGACGCCGACCCTGTCCGCCAAGGCGACCGACCCCGACGGCGGCAACATCGCCCTGGACTTCGAGGTCTGGACGTCCAACGGCACCGCCGCCCTGCAGTCCGGCCGCACCGCCATGGCCGCCTCCGGCTCCACGTTCACCTGGACCCCGGGCACCGCGCTGCCGGCCGGCGCCTACAAGTGGCGCTCGCGCTCCTGGGACGGCACCGCCAACAGCGCCTGGTCCGCCTTCCGCACCTTCACCGTGGACACCACCGCGCCGGGCGCGACCACCGTCTCCTCCGGGGACTTCCCGGCCGGCCAGTGGTCGGGCACCCCGGACGCCAACGGCGACTACAGCGGCACCTTCACCTTCACCCCGCCGACCGGCGACGTGAAGGACCTCCAGTACAGGCTGGACGGCGGGGCCTGGGTCACCGCGGCCACCACCGGCACGCCGGTCAGCGCCAAGCTCACCTTCAAGGCGGGCTCCCACACCATCACGGCGCACACCCGCGACGCCGCGGGCAACGTCTCCGCCGACAAGACCTACGCCTTCTACGCCGGCAAGGGCGCCGCCCTGGTCGCGCCCGGCTCGGGCGAGCGCCCGGCCCGCCGCACCTCGCTGCTGGCCGAGGGCAACAGCAACTACACCGGCGTGCGCTACCAGTACCGCCGCGGCGAGACGGACGCCTGGAAGGACGTCCCGGTCGCCAACGTCGCCACCACCGACGGCAAGGCGGTGGCCGCCTGGCCGTTCGCCGCCCCCGGCGGCAAGCCGGCCGCGCTGACCTGGAACATCACCGACACCCTGGCCGAGAACGGCCCGGTCGACGTCCGCGCGGTGTTCACCGACGGCACCGCCACCGACGCCACCGAGTCGAACACCGTCACCGTGGACCGCAACGCGGGCACCGCGCCGGAGACCAAGGTCGGCCCGGGCGAGGTGAACACCCTCACCGGTGACCTCACCCTCTCCGCCACCGACGCCGAGGGCTTCGGCCTGCACGCCGAGCGCTCCTTCTCCTCCCGCCGGCCCGCCAACGGCTCGGCCCAGGAGGGCCAGGCCGCGATCTTCGGTCCGCAGTGGAGCTCCGGCACCACCGCCGAGCTCACCGACTCCGCCTACACCTACGTCCGCCAGACCTCGGCGACCTCCCTCTCGGTGGTCTCCTCGGACGGCTCCGAGGTCGGCTTCACCGCCACCGGCGCCGGCGGCTGGAAGCCCGAGCCCGGTGCCGAGAACCTCACTCTGACCGGCGCGTTCACCGGTGCCTTCATCCTGAAGGACACCGAGGGCACCACGGTCACCTTCGCCAAGGTCGACTCGGCCGCCACCACCTGGCAGATCTCCGGCTCCTCGCTGCCCAGCGACAACTCCACCACCTCGGTGGTCTCGGAGAAGGTCGTCGCCGGCGGCAAGACCCTGGCCCGCCCGAAGTACGTCGTCGCGCCGTCCTCGGCGACCGCCTCCGCCAACTGCGCGGCCGTGCCGTCCACGGCCGGCTGCCGGGTGCTGGAGTACGTCTACGCCGACACCACCACCGCCACCGCGTCCGCCCTGGGCGACAAGGCCGGCCAGGTGAAGCAGATCCGCCTGTGGTCCACCGACCCGGGCGCCGCCACCGCCACCGCCGTCGTCGTCTCGCAGTACGCGTACGACGAGCAGGGCCGGCTGCGCGAGGTCTGGGACCCGCGGATCAGCCCGGCGCTGAAGACCGCGTACGGCTACGACGCGACCGGCCGGGTCACCACCGTCACCGAGCCCGGCGAGCTGCCGTGGACCCTGGAGTACGGCAAGGCCGGCAACGCCGCCACCGCCGGCGACGGCATGCTGCTCGCCGCCTCCCGCCCGACCCTCAAGCAGGGCAGCAAGGACGTCACCGACGGCACCGCCACCACCTCGATGGTCTACGACGTCCCGCTGAGCGGCGCCAACGCGCCGTACCCGCTGGCGCCGTCCGACGTCGCGGCCTGGGGCCAGAGCGACGCCCCGACCGACGCCACCGCCGTGCTGCCGCCCGACGCCGTCCCGGCCACCCACGACGGCAAGGCGCTCGGCACCGCCGGCTACAACCGCGCCTCGGTGACGTACACCAACGCCTCCGGCCGCGAGGTCAACACCGCCACCCCCGGCGGCGGCATCACCACCACCGAGTACAACGCCTACGGCAGCCCGGTGCGGACCCTCTCCGCGGAGAACCGCATCCTCGCCCTGGCCACCACCGGCAACGACCTGAACAAGCTGCGCGCCCTCGGCATCGCCGGCCGCTCGACGGCCGACCGCGCCCAGGTGCTCTCCTCCACCTCGGTCTACTCGGCCGACGGCAAGCGCCTGGTGGAGCAGTTCTCGCCGCTGCAGCTGGTCACCCTGGAGCACCCGCTGGCCGCCTCCGGCACCAGCCCGGCCCTCGCGGCCGGCGACGAGGCCCCGGCCCGTTCCCACACCGTCAGCAGCTACGACGAAGGCCGCCCCGCGGGCGCCGTGGTCAGCGACCTGGCCACCTCGGTGACGGTCGGCGCCCGGATCGACGGCTACGCCGCCGACGCCGACCAGCGCACCACCGCCACCGGCTACGACTGGGCCCAGGGCCTGGCCACCAAGTCCGTCCAGGACCCGGCCGGCCTGAAGATCACCACCACCACCGGCTACGACGCGAGCGGCCGGGTGACCTCGCAGAGCCGCCCGAACTCCACCGGCTCCGACGCCGCCACCACGGTGACCACCTACTACACCGGCACCGGGACCGGCGCCTGCGCCGGCCACCCCGAGTGGGCCGACCTGGTCTGCTCGATCGCCCCGGCCGCGCAGATCGCCGGCGGCGGCAGCAACCCGCTGCAGCTGCCGACGAAGACCTTCCAGTACGACCGCTGGGGCAACGTCGCGGTGCAGACCGAGACCGCCAACGGCGTCACCCGTACCACCACCCGCAGCTACGACGCGGCCGGCCGCCCGGTGAAGATCTCGACCAGCGGCGGCACCGGCACCGCGGTCGCCGACACGGTGTTCGGCTACGACCCGGTCAACGGTGAGCTGACCACCACCACCAACGGCAAGGCCACCATCACCCAGGGCTACGACAAGCTCGGCCGCCCGGTCTCCTACGACGACGGCGCCGGCAACGTCACCACCACCGAGTACGACAAGCTCGACCGCCCGGTGAAGAAGTCCGACTCGGTGCCGTCCACCGTGACCTACGGCTACGACACCGCCAAGGACCCGCGCGGCCTGCCCACCTCGCTGACCGACTCGGTGGCCGGCACCTTCACCGCCACCTACGACGTCGAGGGCCGGCTGGTCACCCAGACCATGCCCGGCGGCAACACCCTGACCAGCACCTACGACAGCCAGGGCGTCCAGACCGGCAAGACCTACACCAACCAGGCGGGCACCGTCCTGCTGGCCGACACCGCCGACTTCACCGTCCACGGACAGCAGGCCGGCCGCACCCAGTCCGACGGCAACAGCACCACCAGCGGCTACACCTACGACGCCACCGGCCGCCTCACCAAGGCCGCCGACAGCACCGGCCTGGCCTGCGCCACCCGGACGTACGCGTTCGACAAGAGCAGCAACCGGACCAACCGCACCAGCGTCACCGACGACTGCGACCCGGCCACCGCCGACGCCGTCACCCAGGCCGAGAACCACGGCTACGACACCGCCGACCGCCTCACCGACACCGGCTACGTGTACGACGCCTTCGGCCGCACCACCGCCCTGCCGAAGGGCACCCAGGTCGGCTACTACAGCAACGACCTGGTCCGCACCGAGACCCTCGGCGACACCCGCAGGACCTGGGACCTGGACGCCTCCGGCCGCCTCGCCGTCTCCACCACGGAGACCAAGGGCACCGACGGCACCTGGGCCGTCACCGCGCAGGACACCAAGCACTTCGACGGCGGCAACGACAGCCCGACCTGGTCCAAGGACGCGGCCGGCCGACTGACCCGCAACGTCCTGGACCTGACCGGCCAGCTCACGGCCGCCACCGGCACCGACGGCGGCGCCGTCCTGCTGCTGACCAACCTGCACGGCGACGTGTCCGTCCAGATGTCCCCCGACGGCACCGAGGACCTCGCCGTCTACCACTACGACGAGTACGGCAACGTCGTCGACGCCACCGGCTCGACCGACTACGGCTGGCTCGGCGGGGCGCAGCGCGAGACCGACAGCGTCTCCGGCCTCTCCCTGATGGGCGTGCGCCTGTACGACGCGACCACCGGCCGGTTCCTCCAGACCGACCCGGTCCTGGAGGGCTCGCCGAACGCCTACGGCTACCCGGTCGACCCGATCACCATGGACGACCTGACCGGCATGTCCTGGAAGAAGAAGTGGGTCGCCAACTTCAGCCGCGCCGAGGGCAACACCATCGGCGGCCTGCTGATCGTCTCCAGCAAGGTCTCCAAGGGCATCTCCAGCATCCTGAAGAAGCTCCCGCACATCGCCGCCCGGGCCGCCGGCTGGGTCCTGTGGGCGCTGTCGTACCTCATGAAGAGCATCGGCAAGAAGTTCATCAAGTGCGCCAACAAGCGGGGCAGCCACGGGGTCCGGTTCACCTTCGGGATCTGGGACTCCAGCCACTGGTACGTGCCGGACTACCCGACCTACCGGGTGGACCCGCGCTACTGAGCCGGGTGCGAAACCCGCTGACGCCCTACTGACGTTCCACTGACGCAAGACAGGATGCAGGACAGGTGAGGCCGGGCCCGGGGGATGTTCCCCCGGGCCCGGCCGTCTGCGTGCGTCGGTGATCGTTTTCGGGCGTAGGCTCTCGGCTGATCACAGGGGCAGGAGAGGAAGTCATGGGCCAGAAGATCATCCGGTTCTCGGACCTGACCGGCGAGCACGTGGAGAGCGACGGGGACCTGGTGCGGGTGGTGGTGCTGCAGCATCCCGACCTGACGGACGGTCCGGTCGAGATCGACGCGCTCGCCGGGGAGTTGGGCGGGGTGCGGGAGCTGGCGCTCGACCTGGTCACGATCGAGCTGCACCACCCGGACCGGGCGGAGCCGCAGACCGTGGTGATGGAGGCGGCCACGTTCGACCGGCTGGCCTCGGCCGCGCCGATGGCCGAGGTGCTGCGCGCCGCCAGGCCCGCCTCCCGGGCCTCCCTGTCCCGGGCGGCGACCGCCGCCGGCCGGGACCGGGTCGACTACGCGAGCCTGGAGCACGCCGGACGGCCGCACAAGGGCCGCACCACCGAGGCGGAGAAGCAGCTCGTCCAGCAGAACCTGGACAAGATCAACGAGCGGCTCGCCGCCGAGGGCGTCCGCACCATCGACCCGGCCAACGTCGAACACGTGACCCGGTACGGCCTGGACATCCTGGCCCGCGAGACCGGCGTGATGTTCGGCTGACCGGCCCGGTCGGCCCTGCCCGCGGGCGGGGCCGACCCGCGGTGTCCGGAGCCGGCGCCCGTCCGGCCGGAGGGCCGGTCCAGTCGGGACGGCTAGTCCAGCTGGGACAGCGCGTCGGTGACCAGCTTGGTGGCGAAGTCCTCGCCTTTGTTGGAGATCCGGTTGATGTACTCCGCTAGCAGGACCGTCATGGCCTCCAGCGGGTTCATCTCCTCCTTCGTCCACGGTCCGTACTGGGCGCGCCACAGGTTGGGGCTCAGGCCGGTGCCGGCCGCGATGAGCAGGCCGGCCATGGTGGGGATCACCTCCGGGCTGAAGGTCCGCGGCATCATCCGCATCGTGGCCACCAGGCTGGGGACCGCGTGTTCGAGCACGTCGTCCTCGTGGTTCTCGAAGGCCGAGCGCAGCCAGTTCATGTACATGTAGACGAGCGTGCACACGCCTTCCACCAGCGCCTCGGCCTCCTCGGGGCCGAAGGACGCGGTGAGCTGGTCGACCATCCGCTGGTGCTCGGGGTCCGTCCCGGACTTGCCGTCGTAGACGGACTTCAGCCGGGAGTCGATCACCATGAGCGCTGCGCTCACATCGCCGACGGGAGCGTGTTGGGGGTCGCAGGACGGCACGGGACTCCTCCTAGAACGGCGACGGCCCGGTACGGCCGGTCCGTTCGTAGGGTAGGCGACCGATCGGACGGGGAGGGACGGATCCGGGCTCGGGCACCCCGCGGGGCGGGTGCGGGGCGGTGGGACGGGCGCGCGGCGACTGCGGGACGGGCCCTGTCTCCCGCTCCCCGTCACCCTGGGGCGGCTCACCACACGTCAGAAGGAGCCGCCTGCATCCGAGTTGACGACAGTGCGCGGAGGGCGACCGACCCGGGACCGTCGCGGGCCCCGGGCCGGCCGCCCTCCCTGCCGTCAGACGCCCGAGACGGCGTTCCGGGCGTTGCGGCGGCGGACGTAGACGGTGGCCAGGACGCCGGCGAGCACCGCCCCGCCGCTCATCCCCGCGACCGACGGGTTGATCATCGGAACGGCAGCCGCGGGCTCGGCCCCGCCGCACTGGGCGTGGCCGATGACCAGGTTGGCGCCGTTCAGCGACGGCAGCAGGGTGATGTGGACGGCGTTGACGGTCAGCACGCCGTTGGCGTCGGTGGTCTGCTCGTTGAGGACGATCGAGCCGACCAGCGGGATGCTGACCCTGGTGTTGGCGGGGGCGTTGGCCTGCAGGTTGGTCGGGATGCCGGCGACGCTGACCGACCCGCCCGCGATCAGGCCGCTGCCGGTGGCCCCGGTGGGGGTGGCGGTGCAGGTCGAGTTGACGCCGGTCAGGGAGACGGACGCGACGCCCAGGTTGAGCCCGAGCTTGTCGACCGTCGCGGAGGCGGACGCGGTGCCGTCGGCGGGGTTGCCGGCGGTGGTCGCGGTGAGCGTGGAGTTGGTGGCGACCGGCCCGATGTCGAGGCCGATCAGGGTCTGGGTGCCGCCGGACGGGTAGGTCGACTCGGGCGACGGCGCGACGGCGACCATCCCGCCCAGTGCCTCCGTGGAGACGACGTAGGCCTCGGCCACGGGAGCGGGCAGCGCGGCGAACGCCGGGGACGCCACGGACAGGGCCGCGACGGCGAGCGCGGTTCCGGCGAGGACACGGTTGCGGGTACGAGTTCTCACGGGTGGGCCTTTCGGACGGGGGCACGGCGGACGGAGGTGTCCGCCGCACGGGGCAGGAAAGGGGGTGGTGCGTCGACTCCGCCGACCGGCCGCGGGGCCCGGATCGGCCACGGCCTCACCGGTCGGGGAGAAGTCTCGGTGCTTCAGGCGGTGGTGATCTCCTGGCCGGTGATCTCCTTGGCGAGGATCTGCCCGGCGGTGGGTTCCCGAGCGGGGACCTCCCTCGCCGTGAGTTCCCGGCCGGTGAGTTCCCGGGCGGTGAGTTCCCGGGCGGTGGACGCCGGCAGCGGCACGGCCGTACGGGCCGTCTTGTGCCAGGCGCCCTTGCGTCGCACGATCCGCCAGAAGGCGCGGACCGCGACGAGGTAGGTGGTCGCGGCATAGACCGCGAGGGCCAGGCCGTAGCCGAGCGCGGCCCGGCGGCTGATCCCCGGCTCGCTGCGGCGCCGGTACAGCGGCCCCCAGATGGCGAACTCGGCGACCCCCAGGACGAGGTAGAGCGCGATCAGCACGGCGCCGCCCTCGCGGAGGAAGGCCAGCACGAACTCCGGGTAGAAGACGATGTTGTAGCCGAAGGCGGCGATCGGCACGGTGTAGACCACCAGGCCGACGACCTGCAGCCAGGGCTGGACCATGAAGTAGAGGACTTCCAGGAAGCCCAGCGTGGTGAACTCCCGGGAGCGCCAGACCCTGCGCAGGTACGACGCGCACTGCATCGAGCCCTGCGCCCAGCGGACCCTCTGGGTGATCAACTGCCGTACGTTCCACAGGGCTTCCTGGTCCACCCAGGCGGCCGTGGTGTAGCCGTTGCGCCAGCCGGCCAGCATCATCCGCAGCCCGAGCTCGAAGTCCTCCAGCAGCGCCCGGCCCCACGGCTCGCCGCCGGCCCGGTCGATCGAGCGCAGTGCGCTGAGCCGGTTGGCCTGGCCGTTGCCGCCGACGTTGACGGTGCGGGTGAGCCGGCGGGTGATCTGGATGGCGGAGATCGGCCCGCGGAACTCGATGTCCTGGAGCCGGGCCAGCAGCCGGGCGAACCGGTTGGCGAGGCGCCCCCGGTGGGGCAGCGGGACGGCCACGTCGCGGTTGGACATCCGGACCTCGACCTGGACGGCGCCGACGGCCGGATCGCCGAAGGAGGACGGTCCGGCGAAGGTGTCCAGCATCCCCGGGGAGGGCCGCCCGTCGGCGTCCAGGACGATCAGGACCACCCGGTCGGCGTCGGTGTCCTGCGGCAGCCAGGCCTCGATCGCCCGGTAGGCGGCATTCAGGGCGTCCCCCTTGCCGGTGCGCGCCCGCGGCAGCCGCCGGCCGACCAGGTGGACCGGCCGCCCCTCGGCCGCCCTGGCCCGTACCACCTCGGCGGTGCGGTCCTCGGAGTGGTCGTCGACCACCCAGACCCGTGCGCGGGGGAAGTGCCGGGCGAGGTAGTCCAGGGTGGTGCCGATCACGGCCTCCTCGTCCCGGCAGGGTATGAGGAAGTGCCAGTCGAACCGGCTCGGGTCGCCCGGGGCGTCCGGGCCGGCCCGCAGGAAGTTGCGCACGATCACCGTGACGTAGACGAGGAAGCCGATCCCCAGCACGAAGGAGAGGGAGACGGACAGGTCGAGCAGGGTCACGGCGCACCGGCCTCCGCGTCGCGGGTGGACGTTCGGGTGATCAGGAAGAGGAAGAGCAGCAGCGCGGTCAGGCCGGCGGCCATCATCAGCACCGAGCCGAACAGGACGTGCGTCCAGCCGAACCCCTCGTCGCCGTACCGGTGTTGCATGGCGACGATCAGCGTCAACCGGCCCAGGTTGGCGGCGAGGACCAGGGCGGCCGCCAGGGCGAAGCCCAGCAGGACCCGGGCCGGGCCGCGGGTGCCGAACAGCAGCAGGACTCCGGCCAGCAGGGCCAGCGGGGCGATCAGCAGGGCGCTGCTGCAGCCTGTGGTCAGGGCGATCCCGCGCCCGAACCCGCCGTCGTCGCCGGCGTACAGCACCGGCGCGTCGGGGGCCGGGAGCAGCAGGGTGCGCAGGCCGAGCGCGTGGGAGACCAACCACCGCGCCCCGGCCATCTCGTGGAACCGGTAGGCGCGTTCACCGGCGACCAGGGCCCCGCCCAGGCCGAGCAGCAGCGGTCCGGCCACCCCGGCGAGCACGCGGCCGGCCAGCGGGGCCCGGCCGGGCCCCGACGCCGTCGGGCAAGCCGGGCCCGGTGGCCGGGCGGGTTGCGGGAACACGTCTGCGGTCACGAGGAAACCCCCTGGGAGAAAGTCGAGTCGGCGGAGATCGGCCTGGCCGGGCGGCCTTCGTCGGCCGGGCGGCTGCCGGATGGGCGGTGCGGCTACCGCCCGTCGCGCGTCCGATCGGTCCGACCGGTCCGCTCGTCCCGGTCCGCGGCGAGCCGGCTGCGCCGCAGCAGGGCGACGCCCACCAGCACCAGGGCGGTACCGACCGCCGCCACGAGGCCGAGGCCGGGCGAGCCGGTCGAGGCCAGCACGCCGCCGCCGGCCGCCGTCGGGGGAAGGCCGCCGCCTATGGGTCCGTACATGGTGGTTCCTCTCGTTGCGACCGGGTTGTCCCGATCTTTGCGATCTGGAGCCGTATGTTGCTGGGCTGATCGGATGATCGGATAGATGCGCCGCGCCCATTCGGGTGGAAATCACCCGTTTGCCGCAGTCGGCCGCGCGGAGGTGGCGGCGATCCGGTATCCGGGGGCGAGGGCGCCGCCGCCAAGTCGGCGCACTGCGACCGGCCTTGATGCACCGGCATGGGAACCATCGACGACGCCGACGGCTCGGACGGACCCGAGTGGGCCAAGTGGGTGACATTAACCCCGCGTATGGATATTTCCTGTGAATCCACTCATATCGTCTGCTGATACTTCCCCACCCCATCCCCTCGCCCCTTCGGAGCGCCATGTCCTCGACCGATGTCGCCCTGGTCCTCGGAACCCGGCCGGAGATCGTCAAACTCGCCGGAGTGGCCCGCCTCCTCGGCCCGCGGGCCCGCATCGTCTGGAGCGGCCAGCACTGGGACCCGGCCCTCACCAGCACCTTCTTCGCCCAGTACGGCCTCCCCCGCCCGCACCACCTGCTGCAGGGCGTCGGCGGCGAGCCGCGCGGACGGCAGATCGGCCGGATGGTCAGCGCGCTGAGCGACCACCTAGCGGCCCGGCCGCCGGCCGCCGTCGTCGTCCAGGGCGACACCAACACCGCCGCCGCCGGCGCCCTGGCCGCGCACTGCGCGGGCATACCCGTCGTCCACGTCGAGGCCGGTCTGCGCTCCTTCGACCCCGACATGCCCGAGGAGGCCAACCGCCGCCTGATCGCCCCACTCGCCGACCTGCACTGCGCGCCCACCGCGACCGCCGCGGGGCACCTGCTGCGCGAGGGCGTCGAACCGGACCGGGTGGTGATCACCGGCAACACCGTCGTCGAGGCGACCCTGGAGACCCTGCCCGACGAGGCCGAGGCCCACCGCATCGTGGCCGAACACGGCGTCACCCCCGGCGGCTACGTACTCGCCACCATCCACCGCCCCGAGAACACCGACGACGCCGCCCGGCTCGCCCAGATCCTCGACCAACTCGCCGCCCTGGAGCTGCCGGTGCTGCTGCCCCTGCACCCCCGGACCGGGGCCGCCGTCGAGGCCTTCGGCCTGCGCGGCCCGGCCGCGCGGCTGCGCCGGACCGAGCCGCTGGACCACGCCGGCTTCCTCGCCCTGGCCCGGCACTGCCGCCTGCTGGTGTCGGACTCCGGCGGGGTGCAGGAGGAGTGCACGGTGCTCAAGCGCCCGCTCGTGGTGGTGCGCAACTCCACCGAGCGCCCCGAGGCCGTCCGGGCCGGCTTCGCCCGCCTCGCCCGCCCCGGCCACCAACTCGCCCGAGCACTACGGGAGATGCTCGCCGACGAGGCCGCCGCCGACCGGCTGGCACGGCTCCCCTCGCCGTACGGCGACGGACAGGCGAGCGCCGAGATCGTCGCCGCGCTCCACCATCGCTACCTGTCCTCCGAACTCCCCGCCGACACCGTGAAGTTGCCCGACCTCGACGCCGAACCTCCCACCATCGGGGACCGGTTGGCCGCTCCCCTCCCAGCGCCCGTAGCCGCCGCGGCCGCCCACCCCCGGCACTGACCGGACCGGCGACCTCCCCCCGGCAGCCGGCCCGGATCCCCTGGCAGGAAGGTGGCGGATCCGAACCGTCGACCCCGCGCACACCGGCTGGCAAGGTCGGAAGCAGCCCGCAACCGGCGGGATCCACTGCACCCGGGGGACTCCCTTGACGACGACATCCGACGGCCGGGCGACCACCGGGACCGGCGCGGACACGGACGCGTACCGGCCGCGGGCCACGGGCTGAGGCGGGCCCCGTGGACGACCGCTACGAGCGCCACTGCCTCGCCGACCCGCTGTTCTACGACGACCCCGCCCGCGCCGAGCGCCCCGACGACCGGTTCGCCGCCACCTCCGTCCCGCTGCCGCCGGGCTGGCAGCGGGTCGAGCACGGCCCCTGGGTGCACATCAGGGCGCCCCGCGCGCAACTGCCCGAACAGGGCTGGAAGGTGCACGTCTCGGCCACCCCGGACGAGGCCGAGCGGGTGATCGACCAGGTCCTGGCGTACTGCCTGGAACACGAGCTGACCTGGAAGTTCCTGCGCGGCCGGGCCACCGTGCTGACGGCGAACGGCAAGTACGCCGACCGCCGCTCCAGCGGCAAGCTGATCACGCTCTACCCGGAGGACGACACCCGGCTGGCGCAGGTGCTCGACGAGCTGTCGACCCTGCTCAAGGGCGTGCCCGGCCCGTACGTGCTGAGCGACCTGCGCTACCGGGAGGGGCCGCTCTACCTGCGCTACGGCTCGTTCGTCCAGCGATACTGCACCGACGAGCAGGGCCGGCGGGTGCCGGCCATGATCGGGCCGGACGGCGAGCCGGTGCCGGACGTCCGGGGCACGGTCTTCACCGTGCCGGACTGGGCGCCGGTGCCGGAGGTCGTCACGGCCCACCTGGCCGCCGACACCGCACGGGAGGCCGAGACCGCGACCGACTTCCCGTTCGAGGTCACCAAGGCACTGCACTTCTCCAACGGCGGCGGCGTCTACCGGGCCACCGACCAGCGCGACGGCCGCGAGGTGGTGCTGCGCGAGGCCCGCCCGCACGCCGGCCTCGACCCCGCCGGCCGGGACGCGGTGCAGCGGCTGCTGAGCGAGCGCCGGGTGCTGGAGGCGCTGGCCGGGCTGGACTTCGTGCCCGCGCTGTACGAGCACCTGCAGGTCTGGGAGCACCACTACCTGGTCGAGGAGTACATCGAGGGCGAGCGGCTGGAGGACGTCTTCACCCGCACCTGCCCGCTCACCCACCCCGAACCGGACGAGGCCGGGCTGGCCGAGTACACCGACTGGGCGCTCGACGTGATCGACCAGGTCACCGGCATGCTGGCGGCGCTCCACGAGCGCGGACTGGTCTTCGGCGACCTCCACCCCAACAACGTGCTGATCCGGCCGGACGGGCGCTGCGCACTGGTCGACTTCGAGATCACCTTCCCGGCCGACGACGCCACCGCGCCCCCGCTGGGCGCGCCCGGCTTCGTCTCCCCCAGGGCCCGGCGCGGCACGGCCGTGGACACGTACGCCCTGGCCGCGCTGCGGCTCTACCTCTTCCTCCCGGTGAACAACCTGCTCGCGCTGGACTCCGGCAAGGCCGAACTGGCCGGCCGGGAGATCTCCGCGCGCTACCCCGTGGCCCCCGGTTTCGGGGCCGAGGTCGCCGAGGAACTGCACCGGGCGGCCGGCGGGCGGCTGCCGCTCGGCGCCACCGAGCGCCGGCCTGACCCCGCCGACGGCGGCCCGCGGCCCTCGCGGCCGGCCTGGCCGCAGGCCCCGTCGGCGGACACCGAGGCCTGGCGCCCGGTGCTGGACTCGCTGGCCGCGGGCATCCTGGCGACGGCCACCCCGGAGCGGACCGACCGGCTCTTCCCCGGCGACGTCGAGCAGTTCGGCCCGGTCCACAACGGCCTGGATCTCGCCCACGGTACGGCCGGCGTGCTGTACGCGCTGCGGGCCTGCGACCGGCCCGCCCCGGCCGAGCACACCGACTGGCTGGTGGCCCGGGCGAACGCGGAACCGGACCTGCCGCCCGGGCTGTACGACGGACTGACCGGCATCGCCTGGGCACTGGCCCGCCTCGGCGCGCCGGAGGCGGCCGGCGCACTGGTCGACCGGGTGCTCGCCGCCGAGCCGCCGCTCGATCCGGGGCTCGGTTCCGGACGGGCCGGCATCGCGCTGGGCCTGCTCGACCTGGCCGGCGCGCTGGGCCGGGAGCACCTCGCCGACCGGGCCCTGGCCCTCGGCCACGAGCTGGCCCGGGAGGAGCGCGCCCCGCTGCTGCGCGGCCTGCTGGACGGCTGGAGCGGGCAGGCCGCGCTGTTCCTGCGGCTGCACGGACACACCGGCGAACCGGGCTGGCTGACGGCGGCCGAGGCGGCACTCGGCCGCGAGCTGGACGAGGCGGACATCACCGACGGAATGCTCTTCCTGGTCGAGGACCGCTACCGCCGCAAGCTCCCGTACCTGGCCGCGGGCGGCGTCGGCACCGCGCGCGTGATCGCCGAACTGGCCAGGCGCACCGGCGCCGACCGGCTGCCCGCCCGGTTCACCGAGGCGCTCACGGCCGCCGAGCGCGCCTGCCGCCCGGACCTGATCGCCGCGTCCGGCCTGTTCGAGGGCCGCGCCGGGCTGTTGCTGCACCAGCTGGGGACCGGGCACCGGGCGGAGGCCGACCGCCACCTGCGGCTGCTGGAGTGGCACGTGATGGACCATCGCGGCCACCTGGCCTTCCCGGGCCGCCGCTCGATGCGGCTCTCGGCGGACCTCGCCACCGGCGCGGCCGGCGTCCTGGCCGCACTGCACGAGGCAGTGCTCGGCCCGGTGCCGCTGCCCGGCATCACGGACTTCCCCCGGCCCTGAGCCGGGGGAACACGACGGCCACCACCGGTGGCCTGGAGCACCTAGCGGAAAGGAACGGACCATGTCGAAGATCCTGGCCCTCCAGGGGCTCGAGAGCGAGACCGCGCAGGCGGAGCTGAGGATGAGCTCCATCAGCAGCCTGTCGCACACCCTGCCGTTCGGCCCGGTCGAGACCGAGAAGTAACCGCCCGGCGTCGAACCGCCGCCCGGCCACCGGAGCGGCACAACCACCACCTGCGCTTCGAGGCGCCGG
Source organism: Kitasatospora sp. NPDC001095 (assembly GCF_053598615.1). Classification (NCBI taxonomy): domain Bacteria; kingdom Bacillati; phylum Actinomycetota; class Actinomycetes; order Kitasatosporales; family Streptomycetaceae; genus Kitasatospora; species Kitasatospora sp. NPDC001095. The sequence goes on from NZ_JBSFKQ010000001.1 coordinate 294,372, forward strand.
TGACCAACGAGGAGAGGACACACTGATGTCGAAGATCCTGGCCCTTCAGGCTCTTGAGAGCGACACCACGACGTCGGCCGTGGTGAGCAGCTTCCTGAGCACCGATTCCCACCTGTGGGTGGACAGCCCGGTCGAGTCCGAGAAGTAACCGCCGATCGGCGACGCGGCTGCCCGTCGGGCCCACCCGACGGGCAGCCGCCCTTGCGCCCCCTGCGGCCGGCGCGGCGACCCGCCTCAGCGCGGCACCGCGCCGGCCGCAGGGGCGCCCACCGGAACGCCTGCCGGGAGGTCCGCCGGGATGGTCAGCCCTTCGCGCTCGGCCAGCACCCCGGCCTGGAACCGGCTCTGCGCCCCGAGCCGCGCCAGCAGCTCGGCGACGTGGCGCCGGCAGGTACGGGTCGACATGCCCAGCCGTCGGGCGATCGTGTCGTCCTTCTCCCCCGCGGCGAGCAGCCGGGCGATCGCGTCCGAGACGTCGCGGGACACCGTACGGGCCGCGGCCGGCGCGGCGTCGTACGGCACGGCCTGGCCCCACTCGTGTTCGAAGAGCCGGACGAAGTGCGCCACCAGGGCAGGTTCCCGGACCATCAGCGCCCCGCCGCTGGCCCGCCGGGCCGGCACGAAGGCCGTGGTCCGGTCCACCACGACCAGTTTGGCCGGCACCTCCGCGCGGGTGCGGATCTCCGCCCCTTCGGCGATGACCCGCTCCGCATAGGAGCGGGTCGGCGGGTCGAACCGGGTCGGGTGCTGGTACACGCTCCGCAGCCGCACGCCCCGCTCCAGCATCTCCAGGTCCCGGGGCAGCAGCTCGGCCAGGGCCGCCTGCGGGTGCCCGCCGCCCGGCCGGATCGCCAGCACCTCCTCCTTCGCGGCGCCCACCACCGAGTCGAGGGCCGAGCGCAGGACGTACGCGTCCTCCAGCAGCCGGACCGAGCCGTCCGAGCCGCCGCCCTGCGACCGGTACACCGGCGCCAGCGAGGTCACCTCCGCGCGCAGCCTGGCCAGCTCCGCCTGTCGGCGTCCCAACTCGGCCTCCTCCAGGCGCAGCCGTGCCTCCTCCTGCCCGGTGAGCCGCGCCACGGCCGCCTCCGGACCGACCGTCACGTAGCAGACGCGCTCGGCGCCCGGACGCCGGACCAGCAGGCAGAGCGCCGCCAGCAGGTCGACGGCCCGGCGGCACCGCGCCTCGGTGAGCCCGAGCGCGCCGGCCATCCGCGCCGGGTCGGCCGGCCCGACCCGCCCGTGCCGCACCGCCCACTCGTAGACCAGCCGCGTCTCGTGGTCGAGCAGGGCCCCCCGCCCCGACGACCGGATCGTGTCCGTGTTCACCGGATTCATCCGCCCCTCCTCAGTCGGCCATTCATCTTCCTGACCCCCCCTCGGCCCTTGGCCGCCGCCGTGACCTGTGACGACTATCGGACAACCGCTCCGGAGACCTGCCGTTCACCGGACGCGTCGTCCACCGCCACCTGCTGTCAAGAGGGCCGCCATGAAAGAACGTGGAACCGCCCGGGTCGCGTTCACCGCACCCGCCCCGGCGGACCGGGGAGCCGTCCGCGACACGGCGGAGCGGGCCGCCGTCCGCGACACGGTCGGCGACCGGCTGCGGCGGGCCCGCCGGGAGGTCTTCCTCTGCTGCCCCGGCGGCGACCCGACCGCGGCGGTGCTGGCCGACCTGGTGCTCGCCGAGCTGGCGCCGACCGAGCAGCCGCGCGGCGGCCCCGCGCCGCGCACCCGGATCGTCCAGCAGCACCCCGCCCGCTTCCACCTGCCCGCCCAGCGCCAGGCCCGGGCCGCCACGCGGGCCGGCGCCGAGGTGCGGACCACCGACGAGAGCTACGGTCCGCTGCTGGTCATCGACCGGGAGAGCGCCTTCCTTGCGGAACGGGGGCGGCCCGAGGGGCTGGTGCTGGTGACCCAGCCGTCCGTAGTGGGCCACCTGGCCGACTCCTTCGAGACGCTCTGGCACCGGGGCGCGGCCTTCCACAGCGGGCCGGCCGCCGCCCGCGCCGTCTCCGACGACCTCCGCACCGCGATCCTGCGGCTGCTCGCCGACGGGCTGAAGGACGAGACCATCGCCCGCCGGCTCGGGCTGTCGCTGCGCAACTGCCGGCGGCACATCGCCGGCCTGTACAGCGCGCTGGGCGCCGACAGCCGCTTCCAGGCGGGCGTGCTGGCGGAGCGCCACGGCCTCACCGGGAAGGCGCCGGAGGCCGCCGGCGAGCCCCGGTGAACGCCCCCCGGCGGTGGTCGACCTCAGCCGTTGCCGAAGAAGCCGAGCGCCCCCACCGCGCAGACCCCGCCGGCCCCCATGAACACCGGGGTCAGCACCTTGATCTCCACCCAGCTGCCGGCCCGGAACCGCATGCCCTTCGGCGGCCCGACCGGGTACCACCGCCGGCGCCCGATCGGGATCGGCCACAGCACCGGACAGCCCGAGACGGTCAACGCGTCGCCCAGGCAGTGCACCAGCGCGCCGAGCGCGATCGGCAGCCCGATCCACAGGTACTGCTGCCCGGGCTCCTCGAACAGCCACTGCGAGCCGTTGCCGGGCTTGTCGAGGACCTCCGCGAGCATCCACGCACTGGCCGCGCCCAGCAGCCACACCAGGACGTCGCTGGAGACCCGGGCCTGCCGCCACAGCAGGCCCTCGATCGCCAGCACCATGTGCACGAACAGCACCACCAGCACGCCCCAGCGGCCGCCGAACACGGCCACCGCCGCGGCGCCCGCCCCGCACAGCACCGCCCAGAGCCAGGTGTGCGTCAGCGTCCGGTGGCCGCCCGAGCGCCGCGGGTCACCCTTGCCGCGGGTGGCCTTGTACACCGCGTACGAGAGGTTGTCGATCACCTCGCAGAGCGCCCGGGACACCGGCCCGAACGCCCTGGATATCGTCGCCGCCTTGTGGTCCAGGTCCGGCGCCAGCGCCGCCCCGGCACAGATCAGCGCCCCCGCGAGCAGGACCGGCCAGGGCATCGGCTCCCCCATGCCGGCCGCCACCGCGCCCACCCCCAGCCATGCGGTCGCACCCGACAGCGAATGCGCCGGTCCCATCATGTCCGTACACCACCGATCCTCATCAGCTCCGTCCTCACCGCGAGGACCTGACATCACGGCAGCCTATCCGTCCAAGATCACCGACCGGCCGCGGTCGGCCGCCCCCCCGCCCGCAGCTCAGGCCAGGGCCTTCTCCAGGGCCGCGGGGTAACTCCGCATCAGGTGGTCGCGGATGCCCTCGCCGTCCGGGGCGAACGCCGCGGCGCCCAGCCCCTTGGCCCGGCCGGCCAGCCCGGCGACCAGCCCGGCCTTCTCCTGGAACCGGCCCGCGGAGTCGACACCTTCCGGGAGACGGCCGCGGTGGTCCTCGGTGAGATCCCGACCGATCACGGCGACATCGCCGTTCGAGAGCAGCCAGATGTCCGGGCACTCGTCCCTGCCGTCGGACACTCCGAGCTCCTTCGCGGACTCCCCCAGGCGCTTCTCGAACGAAGCGGACCGATCGGCTTCCATCCACGATCCACAACTGCCCCCGTCGATCGGTCCCGTGGCGTCGCACACAGGCTCCGCTTCCTACGCCTGACGCCGAGTCAGTAGTCTTTCCGGCACATTCGCCGTCAAGTGAGAGGAGCCGCCGCCGTGGACGACGGAACACCCCTGGGCGAGCAGCGCCGCGCTGCCGCCGACGGCAGCGCGGCGCGAACGCAAGAGCTGGTGACGGGAGTTGCGCCGGCCTCGCCCGGCGCTGCGAGGAGGACGCCGTGAGCGGCAGGATTCCGCGTGAGCGGCAGGGCCGGTGGCACGACCGGCGGGGTCGTGGGTCGCGTGGGCCGGCCAAGGGGCCGGCGCAGCCGCTGATGCCGTTGCCGGACGGGGTCCCGCTGCCCGAGGAGTTCACGCGGGAGCCGTCGCAGGACGGGAGCGGCGGACCCGGCGACGTCGCGCGATAGCCTCCGGGTCAGGCCCACGGGGGCCTGCCCCTGCCGTCCGCCCACAGGGCGAGCGCCCGCTGGTCGACGGCGCGGATGCCGACCTGGGTGCAGAAGGCGGCGGCGGCCTTGGTGAAGGAGCTGGTCGTCACCACGGCGGCCAGATCGCAGTGGTGCACGTCGCGGTAGGTGCCGTTGACCACCTGGACGTCGTTCGAGCCGACGAAGGTCCGCGGTCCGTAGCGCTTGGCCTGGATGAGGATGCGCTGCCCGGTGGGGGTGGTGGCCAGGACGTCCGCCGCGAGGTCGCCGGCCCCGCCGACGACCCTGACCTTCGTGCAGCCGTCCCGGCGGCACAGGTCCGCCAGGGCGTGTTCGAAGGCCTTCGGTGTCATCGCCAGGAACGGCCCGATGTGCCGCAGTCGGGCGGTCCGCGCCTCCAGCTCCCGTTGTCGGGCGCGCACCCGCGAGCGCAGTACGGCGACGCCCACCGCGGCTGCGGCGATCAGCAGGGCGGTGACCAGGAGGAGGTGCTGGGCCGACCAGCGGACCACCGCCGTGGCCAGAACGAGCACGACCACCGCGGTCGCACCCAGCAGCGGAGCGTTGCGCTTCATCCGCCGCGCCCGGCGGGCAGCGGTCGACCGGCGTCGCCGGACAGGCCTGCGGGCCATGACACCCCCTCACCCCACGGTGTTCGGGCGAGCCTAGGAGCAACCGCGCCCCACGCGCCCGCGATCCCGGTGAACTCCACCCTCCGCGCCGCCGAGTTGACCGGATCCCGCCCCCCGACGGCCGGTAGCCAGGTCGCGGCGTCGCGGGAGGAGGGTCGAACCGGCCGGCGGCGGGCTCAGTCCGGGTCGGGCCGCCCCCGCCGGTCGCCCTCCTCCCGGGCGCGTTCCTCGATGAACTCCTTGAACCGTCTCAGGTCCGCCTTCACCCGGTGGCCGACCGTGCCCGTGGCGCCGGCGGCCGCCCGCGCCGCGCCCTGGGGCCGGAGGTCGACGGCCATGGCGACCCGGGTGTGGCCCGGGTCGAGCCGCTGGAAGGTCACCACGTCCTCCTGGTCCACCTCGCCGTCGGTGGTCCGCCAGGCGATCCGTTCGTCGGGCTCCTGGTCGACGGTCTCGGTGTCGAACTCGCGGGTGACGCCGCCGAGGCTGGTGCGCCAGTGGTTGTGGCGGCCGTCCAGCCGGGTCACCGAGTCGACGCCCTCCATGAAACGCGGGAACTCCTCGAACAGCGTCCACTGGTGGTAGGCGGCGTGCAGGGGCACGGCCACGTCCACGGACTCCTTCACTCTGTTCATCAGGTCCTCCTCGGACGGTGGGGTCGGCGCCCTCCCGGCCCCGCTACGAGCCGCTCCACCCGCCGGGCGGCACCGACGACGGCGCCGGCAGAAGCACCGGCGACGGCACCGACGAAAGCACCGACGACGGCCCGGCCGACGCGGAGGACACGGACGACGGCCGCTCGCCCTCGGCGAGGTGCCGGGCCACCGACTCGAGGTCCGTGCCGAGCCGTTGGGCGGCCCGGACCAGCAGGTTCAGCGCGGTGTGCGGGGTCACGTCGAACCGCTCGGCGGTGATGCCGATGGCCAGGCCGGTGGCGTGCCGGCGGTCCAGCAGGTCGGCCACCGCCCTGGACAGCGCGAAGCGGTCGAGCGCGGCCGACGCCTGGAGGGCGAGCACCTCCACCAGCCCGAGGGCGGGCGTGCCGGGCTCGACGGGTGTGCGCAGGTAGGCGCTGAACACGGTGCAGCCGTGCGGGTGGGTGCGCAGGTGGGCGCCGGCCACGGCCCGTACGCCGCAGCGCCGGGCCCGGTCGGCGAACCGGTCCGGCCGGCCCGGGTCCAGCCGGACCACGACCTGTCCCTCGCCCTGGCGGCGGAGCCGGGGCAGCGGGCCCGCCTCCGCCCCGCCCTGGGCGCGTTCGAGGGCCAGCAGGTACGACGGTGTCGCCGCGAAGGTCTCGACCGAGCCGTCGTCGTGCCAGGTGCTCACGGCGGCGCCCACGCAGTCCGGGACGGTGACGCCGGTCAGCTGCACCACGTCGTGCAGGCTCGGGACGGGCCCGGACCGCGCCCGTTCGCGGGCCGCGAGTTCGCCGAGTTCGGTCAGCAGCGCCGCGCGGGCCCGCTCGGTCGCCGGGGCCCCGGCGGCCGCTCCGCCGGGGCCCGCCGGGCCTTGACGGTCCAGCAGGATGCGGGCCCTGGTGACGGCCCGGTCCGCGTCGGCCTCCCCCGTGTAGATGCCGATCGTGTAGCAGACGTCGCGCAGTCGTTGACCGGCCTCCGGCGAGCCCGACGAGGACAGGGCCTCGTACTCCGCGACCAGTCGGCCGAGGGCAGCGACATCCACCATGGGCATGAGCACCTCCGTTTGTTTACGGAAAGTATGCGCCGATCACGCTGCGAAACCACGTCGCCGGGCGAGGCGCCAGCGCGGGCCGGCCCCGAGCGGCCTGCCCACCCGCCGGAGTCACGGCCGCCGGGGTCACGGCCGTCAGCCCGTCAGCAGCCCGGCCGGGTCCAACCGGCCCTCGACCAGCGCGCGGGCCGTGTCGGCCACCCCGCCGCCACTGCGGCGGGCGTGGGAGCGGAGCGCCTCGAAGGCGGCGTCCATGTCGAATCCGCCGGCTTCCGCGAGCACGCCCTTCGCCCGCTCGATGGCGGTGCGGTCCGCGAGCGCCCCGCTGATCTCCTCCGCGGCCGTCCGTTCCCGTCCGTACCGGCGCTGGAGCAGGGCGATGACCGCCAGGTCCGCGAGCGGCTGGACGACGTCCGGCCCCTCGTGGTCGGGCCCGGCACCGGTCCGGACGTCGAACACGTTGAGGGTGCCCATGACCCGGCCGTCCAGGCGCAGCGGCACCGCGCGCACGGAGCGGAAGCCGAGTGCGACGGCCTTCGGGGCGAACCTGGGCCACCGGGCCCGGGCAAGGTCGAGGTCGCGCTCCACGACCTGCTCGCCGGTCCGCTGGCAGTCCAGGCAGGGGCCTTCGCCGGTGGCGATCTGGAGGCTCTCCAGGCGCCGGACCAGGTCGCTGGAGTACGCGACGTCCCGCAGTTCCCCGTGCCGGTCGGCGACGACCAGCCCGGCCCCGGCCGTCCCGCTGAGCGCCGTGCAGACCTCGGTGAGCCGGTGCAGGAACTCGACGGTGTCGTAACCCGGGCCGACGAGCGTGCCGGTGAGCCCGGCGAACGCCTCGGTCACCCGGGCCTCGCGCGTCATGGCAGCCTCCATCTCCCCTCCTGGCAAGGCTACGCCGGAGGTCCGGCGTCGGTCATCCGTCATCGGTCCTCCTCCGTGAACCGCAGTCGCCGCTCCACCACGTCGTGCGCGACCTCGTCGATCTCCCGGCCGCGCGCGAAGGCGTAGGCCCGCAGCCGGTCGAGTGCCTCCGCGGCGGGCACGCCCAGCTGCACCATGATCATGCCGACCGCCTGGTCCACCTCGACGCCGTTGAGCGGCGACTCGTCCAGCCACGGCTGTTCCGGCAGCGCTCCGGACGGGGCCAGGAAGGAGCCGACGATCGCGAGGGTCACGCTGGTCGCGGCGACCTGGATGTCGGCTGCCCGCGTCCGTTCCGGGACGCCCGGCCGCGCGCCGTAGAGGCTGAGGACGCCGATCCCGGACGTGCCGAGGTGGAGCGGTGAGGCGTAGGCGCTGCGCAGCGCCGGGCCGGCGGGGCCGGCCGGTGTCCCCAGGCCGGCGGCCAGGTCGACGGTGAGGACCGGCCAGCGCACCTCCTCGGGCGACAGCAGGTCGGCGACGGCGACCGGGCTCCGGGTGCGGAAGGCGTCCACGCTCGGGCCCTCCCCGAGGCCGAACTGCCGCTCCTCGATCCGCCGCGCCCGGTCGTCGCTGGCCCAGACCCCGGCCCGGTGCCCGGGGTCGGCCATCAGGGTGATCGCCGCGGCGTCGGCGGCCAGCGCCTCGACGCAGGCGACGCAGAGCCGCTCGGGCAGGGAGGGGAGGCCCGGGCCGTTGACGGCCTCGGCCACGATCTGCGCGATGCGCGTCAGATCGGCCATCTCCGCGCCTCGTTCTTCCGTTCGTTCTTCCGTCGTCCTGCCGCCGTCGTACGGCGGTCGGCTGTCCGGGGAGCCACGCCGTCCGTACCGCGACGTGATCATCGCAGTATAGGTGTTCACGGCCGGACGGCAGCCGGACGGCACCCCGACGACAGCTCGACGGCGCACCGTCCCGGCAGCACGCTCCCCCCCCGGACGCGCGGTCGCTGACGCCCCGGGCGCCGCCGCAGCCGGACGGCCAGCAGGCAGCTCTCGTCGTCCGGGTTGGGGCCGCCGAGGCGGGCGGCGATGTGGTCCAGGCAGTCCGCCAGGTCGCGGGCGCCGCACTCCTCGGCCGCGCGCAGCAGCCGGTCCGGGCGGATGGTGCCGTCGTCCCGGCGGTTCAGCAGGCCGTCGGTCCAGAACAGCACGGTGTCCTCGGCCGCCCGCAGCGGCAGTACGGTGTCGCGGCAGCGGGTCTCCGGCAGGGCCCCGAGGACGGTCCCGGTGGGGCCCTCGGCGAGGACGGCGGTCGTCCCCCGCAGCACGGCCGGCGGCGAGTGCCCGGCTGCGGTCCAGGTGAGCGTCCCCGCCTCCGGGTCGAGCAGGCCGCACAGCACGCTGGCGATCCGGCTGCCGCCCTGGTGGCAGAGCATCGTGTTGAGCCGCCCGAGCATCTCCGCGGGCCCCTGGCCGGTGTAGCAGAGGCCGTGCAGCGCGTGCCGGAGTTCCGCCATGCCGACGGCGGCGGCCAGGCCGTGGCCGCTGACGTCGCCGACGGCGAGCAGGACCCGGCCGTCGGCGAGGGCGGCCAGGTCGTACCAGTCGCCGCCGACCCTGGGGCGGTCCCCGGCGGGCAGGTAGCGGGCGGCGTGGTCGAGGACGGCGGCGTCGGGCTCGGGCTCGTTGGGCCCGGCCACCAGGGCGTTCTGCAGGGCCCGGACGGTCCGGTGCTCGGCCCCGGCCCGGCGGCGCTGCTCGGCGAGCCGGGCCCGGGCGCCCGCCAGGGCCCGCTCGGTGCGGTGCCATCGGCTGACGTCCTGCAGCACGCCCCGGATCACCCGCGGGCGGCCGGTGTCCGGGTCCCCGGCCGCCTCAGCGGTGACCCGCAGGGTGCGCGGCGCCTCGCCGGGCCGCCCGGTGTCGAACTCCAGGGCCGCCGTCCGCCGCCCGGCCAGCAGCCGGCGCAGGAACAGCCACTCGAAGCTGCCCAGTCCGGCCAGGCGCTGCGCCCGGTGCAGCCGGGCCGCGCGCTCGGCGCCGTTCCCGGGGCGCCAGGTGAGCAGCACGCCGTCGAGGAACGGCTCCGCCCGCAGGACCAGCGTCCGGTCCGGTCCGGCACCGGTGAAGTCCTCCGCCCGCCCCTCGTACCCGGCGCCGGTCGTCGCGGCCTCCAGGATCCGCGCGAAGTGCCCGGTCGTGACCAGTCCGGGGTGGAGTTCGCTCAGGCGCCGACCGGCCGCCGCGCCGAGGCCGGCGGCGGCGTTGGCGTACCGGACCCGCAGGTCGGTGATCGCACCGCCGGGGGTGGTCCCGCGGACGGCCGAGAGCACCAGGACGGGGTCGAACACGGCGTCCAGCACGGCGCGGAACCAGTGCTCGCCGCCGGGCACCGCCGCCGGCGGCTCGTCCTCGCCGGTGGCCTCGAACCGCAGCAGGTGCCCCGCGACGAGCGCGGACAGCGCGTCGACGTACCTGGTCGCCGCGCGGGCCCGCACGGCCGGCACGTCCCAGCCGAGGCTCATCGCCCCGACGATCCGCTCGCCGCGGCGCAGCGGTACGGCGCACGCGCTGCGGCCGGGGACGATTCGTCCGCTGCCCGGCGACCGGCTGCCGTGGCTGCGCTCGAACTCCCAGACCAGGCTGCCGCCGTGGGCGGCGGCCACCAGCGGCACCCCGGTCTCCGGCGGGATGCGCTGCCACTGGCTGACCCGGCGGGGCGCCACGCCGTGGCTGCCGACCAGGAGCAGCGCGCCGTCCGGCTCCAGTCGGCCCAGCACCACGGCGACGACGCCGACCGGGGCCAGGGCCACCTGGTGCAGCAGTCGGGCCAGTTCCTCGGGCGTCTCCGCGCTGGCCAGGGCCGAGGCCGCCAGGTGGTAGCGCGCGGCCAGGCCGGGCGCCGCGGCGGCCGGGGCGGCCTTCGGCGGCCCGGGCACAGGGGCGAGTACGGGGACGGACGCGGGAACCAGGAGCCCGGACGCGGAGCCGGGCTCCGCCGCCGTGTCCGCGCCGGTGAGCGCCGCCGTCCCCGTGAGCGGGGCGGCGAGGCCGACCAGGCCGGCAGCGATGTCCGCGAGCCGGCGGTTGGTGTCCTGCGAGAGCTGGACGAGGTGCCCGAAGGCCTCCTCCGGCGTGCACTCCAGCCGCTCCGCGAGCATGCCCTTGGCCTGCTCGATGACGCCCCTGGTGCGCATCGCGCGCCGCAGGCCCTCGGCCTCGGCGCGCAGCCGGTCGACGGCCTCCCGCAGCACCGCCGCCTCGTCGGTCAGGGCGGGTTCCGCGGGGGTCCGGTCCTCACGCACAGGCCGCCGCCACGTCCGGGTAGAGCGGCAGCACCGTGGCGACGCCGCTCAGCTCCACGAGGTCCCGCACCCTCGGTACCGCCCCGGCCAGCCGCAGCGTGCCCTGCTCGCCGCGCACCCGTCGGGCGGCGCCGATCAGGACGTTGAGGCCGGTGGAGTCGAGGAAGCCGACGGCCGTGAGGTCGACGACCACCCGGGTGGCGCCCGTGTCCGCGAGCGCGTCGAACAGGTGCCGCACCTCGCGGGCGGAGAAGTCGTCGAGGTCCCCGCTGAGCGGCACCACCGTCCAGCCGTTGGCGACCGGAAAGTCCTTCATCACGGACCGTCCTCGTTCTCGGCCCGGCCTCCGCCCCCGCCCGGGCTCCCCTCCCAGGCTAACCACCCTGTCCCGGCCCTCCCACTCCCTCACCCGCACGCGGGCTCGTCGGCCCACCCGGGGGCGTCGCGGTCCTCCAGCTCCTCCCGCAGCCAGGCCAGCGTGGCGCTGAGCAGCCGCGAGACGTGCATCTGGGAGACCCCGATCCGCTCCGCGATCCGGGACTGTGTCCAACCGTCCCAGAACCGCAGCTTGAGGACGGTCTGCTCGCGTTCGGGCAGCCGGGCCAGCAGCGGCCGCACCGCGATACGGAAGTCGACGAGTTCGATGCCGGGGTCGCAGCCGCCGAGGCGGTCCAGGAGGGCGCTGCCGGTCTCGTCGGTGTCCTGGTCGCGCAGCGCGTCGAGGGAGTCGGGGCGGTAGACCCGGCCCGCCATGAGGCCCTCGGTGGCCTGTTCGACGGTGAGGTGGAGGTCCTCGGCGATCTCCCCGGGCTGCGGGAGGCGGCCGAGTTCCTGCTCGAGCCGGTCGGAGCCGCGGGTGACGGAGAGATAGAGCTCCTGCATGCCGCGTGGGACCCGCACCGGCCAGGAGGTGTCGCGGAAGAACCGCTTGATCTCGCCGGCGATGGTGGGGATGGCGTAGGTGACGAACTCGACGCCGCGCCGCCGGTCGTAGCCGTCGACGGCCTTGATCAGGCCGATCGTGCCGACCTGGAGGATGTCCTCCATGTCCTCGGCGCGGTGCCGGAACCGGGCCGCGATGAAACGCACCAGCGGCATGTTCAGCTCGATGATCGTGCCGCGGACGTAGCTGTAGGCGTGGCTCTCCCGGGCCAGCCCGGCCAGCCGCCCGAACAGCGCGTCGCTCAGCTCCCTGGCCTCGGACTTCCCCATGCGGCGCAGTGCGGCCGCCGTCGGCCGTCCCGGCAGGTCCGGCGGCAGCCCCGCGGGCACGGCTTCCCTGTCAGCGGCTTCCCTGTCAGCGGCTTCCCTGTCGGTGGTTTCCCTGTCGGTGGTTTCCAGGTGGATGGACACGTGATCGCTCCTGGGCATCGGGGTGAACGCCCGGCGACGTGTGCTGGAGCCGCACCTCGTGCGCCCGGGCCTCTTCCCCCAGGACCTGTGCCCGGCTTCTTCAAGCGCGGTCCCGGTGGCACCGCCAACGGTGCCGGAGCAGCCGGAACGGTCACGGCCGCTGCATGACGGGTTCTACCCCGGGATGCGGGTCCGAACTCCTGTTCCGGCCGTTTTCCTTTTCCGCCCGCCCTGCCACCGCGGCCCGCGGGGCCGCTGCGGCTGGACGTAGTCGATCAGCTGCATCATGCCGAGGTCCTCGTGCTGGAGCTGGTGGCAGTGCAGGACGGTGCGGCCGGTGAAGTCCTCGTACCTGACCAGGAGGGTGACGGTGTCGCCCGGCTTGCCGCCGGCCAGGTCGACGGTGTCCTGCCAGACCGGCGGGTCGAGCCGGACGCCGTTGCGGTGGGTGACGAGGACGTGGTTGGTGTGCAGGTGGAAGGGGTGGTGAATGACCGGCAAGCTGTCGTCGGTGCGCAGGGTCCACCGCTCGACGGTGCCGAGTTCCAGGGTGTGGTTGACGTACTCGGGGTCGAACAGGCCGTAGTCGGGGTCGCGGGTGAGGTCGCCCGCGGGGTCGGCGGCCGGGGTGGGGTGGCTGCCGAGGATGCGGTAGGCGTTGGGGAAGGGCTTGGCGAAGACCCCGGGGTCGACGTGGAAGACCACGGTGCGGTCGCCGGCGGGGTTGGCGATGTCCTTCTCGTCGAGGAACGGTCTGCCCTGCGGCAGCGAGGAGGGCAGCGCCATCGGCGGCCGGACGGCCGCTCCCGCCACCTCGATCGTCATCAGCGGGACGGGTACGCCCTTGGCGCGCAGTTCGTACGTCCCCGGTTCCCCGCCCCGGACCAGCACGTCGGCGCGGTTGCCCACGGCCAGGGTCACCGCCTCGGTGGCGACCGGCGCGGGGAAGGTGATCCCGTCCATGGCGATCTGATGCATCGTCAGTTTCCGCTCGTTGCCGATGACCTGGAGCGAGAGGGTGGTGAACGCGGTGGCCGCGACCAGGCGCCAGCGCTGCACCTCGCCGGGGCGCAGCGCGAGGGTGGGGTTGACCGCGCCGTTGACGGTGAAGGTGGGTGGGACGGCGGCCAGGGCGTCGCCGGAGGTGAACGCGGGCACCTTTCCGTCCTTGACCCGGAGTTCGTTGACGCAGACGACGAGGTCGGCGGCGGCCTTGATCTGCGGCACCTCGTCGACGTCGCCCTCGACGATGATGACCCCGGCCATCCCTCCGGCGATCTGCTCGGCGGTGGCCCCGTGCACGTGCGGGTGGTACCAGTAGGTCCCGGCCGGGTGGTCGCGCGGGATCTCGACGGTGGTCAGGTAGCGCGGCTCCGCGGCGCCGGCCGCGGCCTCCTCGGCGGTGCGCGGCGGGAACTCGCGCAGGATGTTGTCGGCGTTGCCAGACGGCGAGACGTGCAGGCCGTGGGTGTGCAGGTTGAAGCTGTTCGGCCGGTGCGGCCGGTTGTGACCGCCGTGGCGTGACGGGCTCGACGGCTCGGGCGGGTTCGGCGGCAGGCCGTTGATCTGGGCCAGCCAGAGCGTGTCCCCGCCGCGCACCCGCAGGGTCGGCCCCGGAATGGTCCCGTTGTAGGTGCGCGTGGTGACCGTCCCGTAGCCCGGGACGGGGGTGGCGGTGAACCGTACGTCGAGGGTCTGGTCGAGGATCACCCTCTGCGGGCCGGAGGCCGGGCACCGTACGACCGGCTGCGGGAAGGAACTCGCCGCCGCGGCGGGCCGGGCGAGGATCCCGTCGGAGGCCACCGCGAGGACGGCGGCCGCGGGAACGGCCTTGAGCGCCGATCGGCGGCTGATTCGGACATTTTCTCTCATAGCCGGGCAATCTAGGTCGGCTTCCGCGGGACCCCGGTCAGGCACACCGCTCACCCCCGAGGGGTTGGGCCTTCCGCAGTACCCGGCTACGCATGCTCCGGATGGGTCAGGTTGGCCCCGCTGCGGGGGTCGAAGACGTGGATGCGCGCGGTGTCCACCCACAGCTCCAGCGGACTGCCCTCGGCGGCCCGGGTGGCGGTGTTCAGCCGGGCGACCACCCGGTGCTCCAGCATGCCGGTGTCCGCCCGGCCCGAGTCGGCGGCGAGCTCGGCGAGTTCCTCGGTCACCGCCGGTCCGCCCTCCTCCGCGAAGTGGACGTAGACGTCCGAGCCGACCGACTCCCGGACCTCCACCGTCACCGTGACGGTGACCCCGCCGGGGTGCCCCTCGGCCAGGGCGGCGTCCTCGAAGTCCTCGGGGCGGATGCCGACGATCAGGTCGCGCGGCGCGTCCGCGCGCTCCAGGGCGCGCCGGGTGCGGTCGTCCAGCGGAAGGTCGCCCAACGACGTCCGCAGCGAGGCGCGCCCGGCGTCCTGCCGCAACGCGGCGCCGAGGAAGTTCATGCCGGGCGAGCCGATGAACCCGGCGACGAAGAGGTTCACCGGCTCGTCGTACAACTGCTGCGGGGAGCCGACCTGCTGGACGACGCCGGCGCGCATCACCACCACCCGGTCGCCGAGCGTCATCGCCTCGACCTGGTCGTGGGTGACGTAGACGGTGGTGGTGCCCAGACGGCGCTGGAGCGCGGCGATCTGGGTGCGCATCTGCACCCGGAGCTTGGCGTCCAGGTTGGACAGCGGCTCGTCCATCAGGAAGACCTTGGGGTCGCGGACGATCGCCCGGCCCATCGCGACGCGCTGGCGCTGCCCGCCGGAGAGGTTGGCGGGTTTGCGGTCCAGGTGCCGGGTGAGGTCCAGGATGCGGGCGGCCTCCTCGACCTTGGCGGCGACGGTCGCCCTGTCGACCTTGGCCAGCCGCAGCGCGAAGCCCATGTTGTCGCGCACGCTCATGTGCGGGTAGAGGGCGTAGCTCTGGAAGACCATCGCGATGTCGCGGTCCTTGGGCGCGCGGTCGTTGACCACCTCCCCGGCGATCCGCAGGGTGCCCTCGGTGATGTCCTCCAGCCCGGCGATCATGTTGAGGGTGGTGGACTTGCCGCAGCCGGACGGCCCGACCAGGATCACGAACTCGCCGTCGGCGATGGTGAGGTCGATGTCGCGGACGGCGAGGGCGCCGTCGGGGTATCGCTTGGTGATGCCGTCGAGGACGATCTCGGCCACGATCCGCCTTCCTGGTCCGCCGGGTGGGGCGGCCCGTCCACTCGGGTCCGACTCGGGGTTCGACTCGGGTTCAGCCTTTGACTGCGCCGGCGGTGAGCCCGGCGACGATGCGGCGCTGGAACAGCAGCACGAAGACCACGATCGGGATCGTGATGATCACGGCGGCGGCCGCGATCGAGCCGGTCGGCTGCTCGAACTGGGAGCTCCCGGTGAAGAAGGCGATGGCCGCCGGGACCGTCCGGGCCGAGGTGGTGGAGGTCAGCGAGATCGCGAACAGGAAGTCGTTCCAGCAGAAGATGAAGACCAGGATCCCGGTGGTGAACACCCCCGGCGCCGCCAGCGGCGCGATGACCAGCCGGAACGCCTGCCAGGGCGTGGCGCCGTCCACCTTGGCCGCCTTCTCCAGGTCCCAGGGGATCTCCCGGAAGAACGCCGAGAGCGTGTAGATCGCCAGCGGCAGCGAGAAGGTCATGTAGGGGATGATCAGCCCGGCCCAGGTGTCGAACAGGCCGAGTGCCCGCTCGATGTCGAACAGCGGCGAGACCAGTGAGATCGGCGGGAACATCGCGATCAGCAGGGACACCCCGATCAGCAGCCGCTTGCCGGGGAAGCGCAGCCGGGCCACCGCGTACGCGGCCATGGTGCCCAGCACGACGGCGATGGTGGTGGCGGTCACCGCGATGCCGATCGAGTTGACCAGGGCCCGGGTGAACTCCGAAGTCTCGAAGATGCCGCGGTAATTGGCGAGGGTCCACTTCCGGGGCACGAACGCGCCGTCGGAGAGGGTGCTCGGGTCCTTGAAGGAGAGCGCCACGATCCACCACACCGGGAAGAGCGCGTAGAGCACGACCACCAGGTTGGCGACGCCCCAGCCGGTCAGCGTCCGGTTGTGCCGGCCGCTCATCGGTGCTCCGGTTCCGCGCCCGGCGTCGCCGTGCCGAACAGCTTGACGAAGACCACGGCGATCAGCGCCACGCAGACGAAGATCAGCACCGAGATCGCCGAGCCGATGCCCAGGTTGAGCGCGGTGAACAGGTTGTCGTAGCCGAGGATGGACACCGAGCCGGTGCCGTTGGAGCCGCCGGTCAGCACGTAGATGTTGTCGAAGATCCGGAAGGCGTCCAGGGTGCGGAAGAGCAGCGCGACCAGGATCGCCGGCTTCATCAGCGGCAGGATCACCAGCCGCAGCCGCTGCCCGAAGCCCGCGCCGTCCACCATCGCCGCCCGGACCGTCTCGTCCGGCACGAGGGCCAGGCCGGCGAGCAGCAGCAGCGCCATGAACGGGGTGGTCTTCCACACCTCCGCGAGGATGATCAGACCGACGGCCGGCCACTGCTCCGTCAGCGGCGCACTGCCCTCCGGCAGCAGGGCAGCCAGGTAGCCGGTGCCCGGGGTCCAGGCGTACTGCCAGGAGTAGGCCGCCACCACGGTGACGATCCCGTACGGCACCAGCACCGCGGTGCGCACCGTACCGCGCCCGAAGAGCGTCCGGTGCATCACCAGCGCGAGCGCCAGGCCGAGCACCAGCTCCAGGGCCACCGACACCACGGTGATCAGCACCGTGACGCCGAGCGCGTGCCACCAGTACGGCGAGGCCAGCACCGCGCCGTAGTTGGCGAGCCCGACCCAGTGCGCCTGCTCGGGGAAGCGCAGGTCGTAGCGCTGCAAGGACAGGTAGACGGCGTAGCCGATCGGGTAGGCGGTGACGGCGAGCATCACGATCACCGCGGGTGCGCACAGCAGCCAGCCCAGCCGGCGCTCCTGGCGGGCGCCGAGCGAGGGCCCGGCCGGTCGCGGTACGGCGGCGGCCTCGGTGGACGGTGTCACGGGATCAGCCCCTTCGAGCCGAGGGCGTCCTGGATCTGCCCGCGGAGGTCGGCCACGTCCTTCTCCGGGTGGATGCCGGCGGGCGGGGAGAGGATGTGCGAGACGGCGATGGAGACGTTCTGGTAGGCCGGGGTCTGCGGCCGCACGCTGGCGGAGTCGAGGGCGGCCAGCACGTCGGCGGCGAACGGGTAGCTGGCGGTGAGTTCGGCCGTCTCGTACAGGTTGCGCAGCGAGGGCGGCAGGCCGCCCTTCAGCGCGTTGGTGAGCTGGTTGTCCCGGTCGCGCAGGCAGAGGGTGGCCTCGGCGGCGAGGTCCGGGTGCCGGCTGTAGGCGCCCACCGCGAGGTCGATCCCGCCGATGGTCACGGTGGCGGGGCGGTCGGCGCTCACCGCGGGGTACGGGGCCCAGCGGAAGTGCGGGAACAGCTCCGGCCGGTTGGCCTTCATCGAGGGGTAGACGAAGGGGTAGTTGAGTTCGAAGGCGGCCGTGCCGGACTCCATCGCGAGCCGGTTCTGGTCCTCCATCTGGTTCGGCAGCGAGGGGTCGGCGGCCACCGATGTCGCCAGGTCGCGCATCACCCCGGCGGCCGTGACGGCCGGCTCCCCGAGCGAGGGCGCCTGTGCGTCGGGGGTGAGGATGGTGCCGCCCGCGCTGGTGACCAGCGTGTTGAACCAGACCGTCAGCCCCTCGTACTGGGCGCCCTGGATCTCCACGAAGTGCGGCTTGCCCTCGTCGGCCAGCTCCCGCGCCCGGGAGAGCATCTGCGCCCAGGTGTCGGGCGGGGTCGGCACCAGGTCGTCGCGGTACCAGAGCAGCTGGGTGTTGGAGTTGTACGGCACCGCGTACAGCCGGTCCCGCCAGGTCGCGGTGCGCACCGCCGCGGCGAGGGTGTCGGCGGTGGCCTGTTCGCGCATCGCCCCGGTCCACTCGCGGATCCAGCCGGCCTCGGCGAACTCGGCGGGCCAGGTGACGTCCAGGCCGAGGATGTCGACCTCGGTGTCGTGCGCCGCCATCCGGCGCACCAGCTGCTGGCGCTGGCCGTCGGCGCCGCGCGGCAGCTTGTTGTAGCGGATCGTGTAGCGACCGCCGGACCGCTGCCCGCAGCGGTCGGCGGCCTGCTGGAGGGCGCCCGAGTCGTCCGGGAAGTTGTACCAGTTCAGGGTTACCGGGCCGCCGCCCCCGCCACCCCCGCAGCCGACCAGGGCGGAGGCGAGCACGGCCAGTCCGGCGGCGGCGCTCGCCCACCGCGAGCGGAGACGGGGGACCCTCGGCATCGTTCTCCCGGAGTGGGACGGACCGGTCCGGGAGACCCTAGCCGGGCTCCCCCGCCCGGCCCGGGCTGTGCCGCGCCGCCCGCCCGTCGACCAGCCGGACGGCCGAACCGGGGCCGGGCCTCCGGGAGGCGCCGGTCGGGGCCCGCGCGGATACTGGGCGCACACGCAGAGACCTCCGGCCGCACCGGAACCGAGGAGCACGCCGTGACCGGACCCGTCGTCGTCGGATTCGACGGCTCACCCGAGAGCCAGGCCGCCGCCGCGTGGGCCGCCCGCGAGGCGCAGCGCCGCGGCCTGCGCCTGGACGTCCTCCAGGCCTGGCCCCGCCCGAAGCACCTCGCTCCCGGCAGCGAACGCGGCGACCATCAGGCACTGGCGCAACTCGCCGAACACGAGGGCGAGTTGCGCTCCATCGTGCCCGAGGTGGAGGTCGCCGCCTCCTCCGTGGCCGGCGATCCCGTGGAGGCGCTGGAGGCCGCCGGGCGGAGCGCCGCCGTGCTGGTGCTCGGCTCGCGCGGCCTGAGCACCCTGCGCGGGTTCCTGGTCGGCTCGGTGAGCCAGGAGGTGCTGCGGCGGGCGGCCTGCCCGGTGGTGCTGGTCCGCTCCGACGGGGACGAGCCGGAGGGCGAGGTGACGCTCGGCCTGGACCTCGGGCGCCCGGCGGAGCCGGTGCTGGCCTTCGCCTTCGAGGCCGCCGCGCTCCGCTCGGCACCGCTGCGCGTGGTGCACGTCTGGTCCCCGCCGGCCGGCAGCGAGTACATGTCCTACGGGGCGATCGGCGGGCTGGAGCGCGAGACGTCCGCGGCCGAGGACAGCGGGCTGGCGCGGGCCCTGGCGCCCTGGCGGGCCCACCACCCGGAGGTCGAGGTGACCACCGAGCTGATCCGGGGCAAGCCCGCCGTGGACCTGGTGGACGCCGCCGCGTCGTCCCGGCTGCTGGTGGTCGGCCGCAGGGTCCGGCACCTGCCGCTGCGCCACCACCACATCGGCCCGGTCGCGCACGCCGCGATCCACCACGTGCACTGCCCGGTCGCGGTCGTCCCGTACGGCTGAGGGCGTCGCGGGTGCGCCGCCCGGGAGGTCAGCGGGTCCGGGGGGCGAGGCCGACGGGGCAGACGACCGGGGTGCCGTGGACCGGGTCGGTGAGGATCGCGCTCTCCACCCCGTACAGGTCGCGCACCAGCTCCGGGGTGACGATGTCGCGCGGCGCGCCCTGGGCGGCGACCTTCCCGTCCCGCATGGCCACCATGTGGTCGGCGTAGCGGCAGGCGGTACTGAGGTCGTGCAGGACGAGGACGACCGTGCGGCCGCGCGCGGTCAGGCCGCGCACCATCTCCAGCACCTCCAGGGCGTGGCCCATGTCCAGCGCCGAGGTGGGTTCGTCCAGCATCAGGATGTCGGTGTCCTGGGCGACGGCCATGGCGATCCAGGCGCGCTGGCGCTGGCCGCCGGAGAGGGTGTCCAGCGGGCGGTCGGCCAGCTCGTGCAGGTCGGCGGCGGTGAGCGCGTGCTCGACCGCCTCGGCGTCGGCGGCGGACCACTGCCGCAGCAGGCCCTGGTGCGGCTGGCGGCCGTAGCGGACCAGGTCACGGACGGTCAGCCCGTCCGGGGCGGTGGCGGACTGCGGCAGCAGGCCGACGATCCGCGCGATCGCGCGGGTGGAGAGCGAGGTCAGCGGCTTGCCGTCGAGCAGCACGGCGCCGGAGCGCGGGGCGATGGTCCGGGCGAGGCCGCCGAGCAGGGTGGACTTGCCGCAGCCGTTCGGGCCGACGATGACGGTGACCTGCTGCCGCGGCAGTTCGAGGTCGAGCTCGCGGACCACGATGGTGCGGTCGTGGCCGAGGCTGAGCGCACTGGTCGCCAGGCGGTGGGCCGGGGCGGCGGTGGTCGCGGCGGTCGCGGTGCGGGCGGTCATGCGGTCCTCCGGGGACGGGTGGTGAGCAGCAGCCAGAGCAGGTAGGGGCCGCCCACGACGGCGGTGACCAGGCCTGCCGGCACCTCCAGCGGCGACAGGACGGTGCGGCCGATCAGGTCGGCGAGCAGGGTGAAGGCGGCGCCGGCGGCGGCCGAGGTGAGCACCGGCACGCAGCGCGGCCCGGCGATCCGGCGGGCGGCCTCGGGCGCGGCGAGCGCGATCATGCCGAGCGGTCCTGCGACGGCCACCGCCAGGCCCGCGCAGACCACGGCGACCGCCAGGACGCCGATCCGCAGGCCGCGCACCCGGACGCCCAGTCCGGTGGCGACGGCGTCGGAGAAGCGCAGCAATGACAGCCGCCGGCCGAGCAGCACGGCGGCGGGCAGGCAGGCCAGCAGGCCGAGTTCGAGGAGGCCGACGGTGTCGGCGTCCCGGCTGTTGAGGGTGCCGACCGTCCAGCCGTAGGCGGAGTTGGCGGCGTCGATGGCGGCGCGGGAGAGCATCAGGTTGGTCACCGCGCCGAAGACCGCGCCGATGCCGAGGCCGACGACCAGGAAGCGGTAGCCGTTGCGGCCGGCCCCGCCGCCGAGGGCGAAGGCGAGCGAGGCGGCGGTGGCGGCGCCCACCAGGGCGGCGGCGGAGGGCAGCAGCTGGGTGGCGACGCCGGTGACGGAGGCGACGGCGAAGGCGGTGGCGCCCTCGTTGAAACCGACGGTGTCCGGGGTGGCCAGCCGGTTCTGGGCGAGGGTCTGCATCAGGCAGCCCGCGACCCCGAGGGCGGCGCCGACGGCCAGGGCCGCCTCGGCGCGGGGCAGCCGCAGCTTCTCCACCAGAAGCACGTCGCGCGCGGTGCCGTCGCCGAAGGCGGCGCGCAGGGCGGTCACCGGGTTCAGGTTCGTCTCGCCGACGGCCAGGCAGACGGCGGTCACCGCGACCACGACGAGCAGCAGGGCGGTGCAGCCGAGCAGCGGCCGGACCGGGACGAGCACCGAGCGGCCGCCGAGGGCGAGCAGCCGGGTGCCGGGCGGGGTCGACGGCCGGGGCGCGGCCGAGTGGGTGTCGGGGTTCGGGGCTTTCAGGGTGGGGGTCACAGCGCGGGCATTCTGTGCGAGCGGACGACGGCGACCAGGACGGGGGCGCCGCACAGGGCGGTCATCACGCCGAGCGGCATCTCGTACGGGCGGGCGACCAGTCGGGAGGCCACGTCGGCGAGCAGCACGACGGCCGGCCCGAGCAGGGCGGAGACCACGAGCAGTCGGCGCAGGTCGGGGCCGACCAGGGCCCGGGCGGCGAAGGGCACCACCAGGCCGACGAAGGAGACCGGTCCGGCGATCGCGGTGGCGGCGCCGACCAGCAGGGCGACGGCGGCCACCGCGAGGGCGCGGGCCCGGCGGGGCTTGTGGCCGAGGCCGGTGGCGACGTCGTCGCCGAGGCTGAGCGCGGTCAGCGCCGGCCCGGAGAGCAGCGCCAGGACCAGGCCGAGCAGCAGCACCGGCAGCACGGCCAGCAGTTGGTCGGTGCCGCGGCCGGCGACCGAGCCGATGGTCCAGAACCGGATCTCGTCGGCGGCCCGGGCGTCGGACAGCAGCAGTACGGAGGAGCCGGCGTTCATCAGTCCGCTCAGCGCCGCTCCGGCCAGCACCAGCCGGACGGGGTCGTCGCCGGTGCCGCGCAGCCGGGCGGCACCGAGCGCCAGCAGGCAGCCGGCGGCGGCGCCCAGCACGGCGACGTACGGGCCGACGCTCGCCGCGCCGGCGCCGAGCACGATCGCGATCACCACGGCGAAGGAGGCGCCGGTGCTCACTCCGAGCAGGCCGGGCTCGGCCAGCGGGTTGCGGGCGGCGGCCTGGAGCACGGTGCCGGCCACGCCGAGCGCGAGGCCGACCGCGAGGGCCACGGCGGTGCGCTGGGCGCGCAGGTGGAACACGGTGAACCAGGAGTCGGAGTCGCCGTCACCGAGCAGGGTGGAGAACGCCCGTGACGGCCCCACATCGCCCGCGCCGAGCAGCAGGCTCGCCAGCACGGCGAGCAGCAGGATACCGCCGGCGGGCAGCAGTCCGCGCAGCAGGAGTGATCGGGTTGTCACACCGGGCCTCCCCCATCAGGGCTTTACGTATGGTTAGGCTAACCTCAGAAAAACGGTTCGCCCGTAAACTACCATTGCTCGGAGAACACCCATGCTTGGCACCCGCTTTACCAAGACCGTGCTCGGCGCGGCCGTCGTCGGCGCCCTCTCCCTGGGCCTGACCGCGTGCGGCTCCTCCGGGTCCGACGGCTCCGCGGGTGACTCCGGCTCCTCGTCCACCGCCGCCGCGAAGGACGGCAAGCGCAGCATCGACACCGCCTTCGGCGCCGTGGAGGTCCCGGCCGGGGCCAAGCGGGTCGTCGCCCTCAACGACACCTCGCTGGACACCGCGCTCTCACTCGGCGTCACCCCGGTCGGCACCAGCTCCAGCCGCGGCGGCACCACCGCCCCCGCCTACCTGAAGGCCGACGCCATCCCACTGGTGGCCACGGTCAAGGAGCCCAACATCGAGGCGATCCTCAAGGCCTCGCCCGACCTCATCCTGGCCTCCTCGGGCATCGAGAAGTCCCAGTACGAGAAGCTCTCCGCGGTCGCCCCGACCATCGTCCCCAAGGCCGGCGACTGGCGCTCGGTGCTCGCCGTGTACGGCGACGCGCTCGGCCACAAGGACGACCTGACGGCCAAGCTGGACGCCCTGGACAAGCGCGCCGCCAAGGCCGGCGAGGGCAGGACCGGCAGCGCCGTGGTGATGCGCTGGATGCCCAACGGGCCGATCGTGATGAACACCACCAACATGCCCGGCGACCTGCTGAAGAAGACCGGCGCCGGCACCATGCCGATCGCCGACGACCTGGGCGCCCAGCCCCACTCGGACCCGCTGTCCCTGGAGAACCTCAACAAGGCCGACGCCGACCGGGTGTTCGTCGCCACCCTCAACGCCGACGGCGAGAAGGCGCTGGAGACCGCCCGCAAGCAGGAGGCCTTCACCCGCCTCAAGGCGGTGGGCACCAACCAGCTCATGGGCGTCGACGGCCAGGTGTGGAGCAGCAGCTCCGGCCCGATCGCGGCGGAGAAGGTCGTCGAGGACATCGAGAAGGCCTTCGGCGCGAAGTAGCCCCACCCGGCAGGGAATTATCCCCCCCCCGAGAACTTCCGAAGGGATTCCGAAGGAGTTCCGAGGGAAGGGCCGCAGCCCCCCGGACAACCGTCCGGGGGGCTGCCGTCATGCCTCCAGGACCAGCCGCAGGAGCTCGCGCAGGGACTCGCGCTGCTCGGCGCCGAGCCGGGCCAGCGGGTCTCCGGCGAAGGGCATCCGGGCCCGCAGGTCGGCGGCGACCTCGCGCCCGGCGGCGGTGGCGGCGACCCGCTTCACGCGGCGGTCGGCGGGGTCGACGCTGCGCTCGACCAGGCCGCGGGACTCCAGCCGGTCGATGATCACCGTCACGTTGGACGGCTCCGCGTGCAGCTTCTCGGCGATCCGGCGGGTCGGGACCGGTGCTTCGGCCGCGAGCAGCGCCTTGGCCTGCAGCGCGGTCAGCCCGTGGACCGCCGCGGCCGCCTCGGACTCCCGGCCGTAGCGGCGGTTGACGGCCGCGAAGAGTCCGACGATCTCGGGGGTGAGGTCATCCGATGGGTGGGACATGACCACCAGGGTATCGAGGTGCTTGACAAAGTGAAATATCGGGCCACATAGTTATGGATCATATTGGTTATGAATCATAAACATATGGAGTCCAGCGCGATGAGCAACAAGACCGTCCTGATCACCGGCACCTCCTCCGGCATCGGCCTGGCCACCGCCGTCGCCGCAGCCCGCGGCGGCTGGCACGTGATCGCCACCATGCGGAACACCACGAAGGCCGGCGCACTACTGGCCGCCGCCGGGCAGGCCGGGGTCACCGTCGACGTCCGGGCGCTGGACGTCACCGACCCGGCCTCGGTCGAGGCCTGCCTGTCCGGCGTCGACCAGCTGGACGCCCTGGTCAACAACGCCGGCGCCGGCCACGTCGGCACCCTGGAGCAGGAGAGCGTCGACGACGTCCGCGCCGTCATGGAGGTCAACTTCTTCGGCGTACTGCACGTCACCAAGGCCGCGCTGCCCCTGCTGCGGGCGAGCAAGGGCCGGGTGCTGACCGTGACCAGTGTCGGCGGCGTGGTCGGCCAGCCCTTCAACGAGGCGTACTGCGCCGCCAAGTTCGCGGTGGAGGGCTTCATGGAGTCCCTCGCCCCGGTCGCGGCCACCGCCGGGGTGTCCGTCAGCGTGGTCGAACCGGGCGCGGTGGCCAGCGAGTTCGTCAGCAACGTGGGCCTCACGGACGACGCCGCCGAGCAGGCCGGGCCGTACGCGCCGGCCCTGGCCGGCTACCTGGACCGCACCCGCAACGCCTTCGCCAACGCACAGGCGGCCGAGGACGTGGCCACCCGCATCCTCGGCCTGCTCGAGGCCGAGCGCCCCGCCTTCCGGCTGCTCACCTCCGACGCCGCCCGGGCCTTCGCCGGGGTGAAGCTCAAGGACCTCGACGGCTCGGCCGTGCAGACGCTGACCGCCGACTGGGTCACCCCGTGATCACCCGAGCCGCAGGGCCGGCAAGGTAGCCGGCCGGGCCCCGCGGGCGTCCGGGACGCGGCAGCCGGGCACCGTCCGCGAGTGCGGCACCGGCTGTCCCTGGGGGCGCCGCTCGCGGTCGAGCTCGGCACCGGCCCGCGCCGCCCGGTACACCGCCCGGGCCGACCGTGCCCCCACAGCGAGCGCGGGCCCCGGAAGGGTCGGCGGGGCCCTGGTCGGCAGCGGACCGGACGGCCACGCGGACGGCGTCGGACGGCATGCCCGAACAGTCGTGGCCGGCGTCCGACAGGGCCTGGACCTCGGCCTCGGTCGCGGTGGCCGGCAGGTTGACCGGGCCCGCGTCGGTGACCGCGCCGGCACCACGGCCAGGATGTCGATCGTGCCGGGCCGGTACTCGACCGGCTCCGCCGCCGGCGCGGGCGCGGCGGCCTCACCGCGCCCGCCCGGCTCCCGTCAGCCGACCTCCGTCAACCGGCCAGTTCCGCGCGCAGCGTCCGGGCGGCGCCGACCAGGCTCTTCAGCGACGCCCGGGTCTCCGGCCAGCCGCGGGTCTTCAACCCGCAGTCCGGGTTGACCCAGAGCCGCTCCGCCGGGATCGCTGCCAGGCCCGCGCGCAGCAGGGAGACCGCCTCCGCGGTGCCGGGGACGCGCGGCGAGTGGATGTCCCAGACGCCGGGGCCCACCTCGCGCGGGTAGCCCGCCTCGGCGAGTTCACCGGCCACCTCCATGTGGGAGCGGGTGGCCTCCAGCGAGATGACGTCCGCGTCGAGGTCGTCGATCGCGGTCATGATCGCGCCGAACTCGGCGTAGCACATGTGGGTGTGGATCTGGGTGTCGGCCCCCCGGGCGCGCACCGCCGGGTCGTGGGTGATCAGGGAGTTGGCGCGAGAGGCGAGGTCCTTCGCGAGCCTGAATCCTCAAGTGCACCGGTGGCACGAGGACGCGAAGGGATGACGAACCGGACGGACACCCGCACCGTGCACGGCTCCGCCTGGTATGGTCGCCGACCCGCCCACGAGGTCACCGGATGGCCGCACGCCAACGGTCGCGTACGGGCAGTGGCAGGTCTTCGGACTCGTGGGCACGCCCACCCGGCCGAAACCGGGGCGGACACCTACACCCCGCCTGGCGGACGGGGCGAACCAGCTGCGTCGCCAGCTTAGGGGCAGAACGTCGCCGTCGAGGCGGAAATCTCGAAAGGCGTCCGTATCGTGGGACCTCGCCGCCGCCGTACGGCTACTCGGCCGAAGGTCCGCGCAGCTCGTCGGGGCCACCGTCCTCCGGGACCAGCTCGGGGACGGGGTGGGGCCGCCCCTGCGAGTCGATCGCCACGAAGACCAGCTCCGCCGTCGCCACCCGGGTCACCGGCCCGGCGAGGTTCCACCGCTCCGAGGTCACCTCCACCGACACGTCCATCGAGGTCCGCCCGACGCTGCCGACCCGGGCTCGGACGGTGAGGAGGTCTCCCGCCCGGACGGGCGCGAGGAACGACATCCCCCGGACGGAGACGGTGACCGCGGGAACACCGGCGTGCCGGCCCGCGGCGGCGGCGGCCGCGTCGTCGATCAGCTTCATCATCACGCCACCGTGCACCGAACCGTAGAGGTTGGTGTCGTGGTCGCTCATGATGTGGGCAAGGGTGACCGCCGAGTCGGCCGGGGTGCGGGAGAGGACAGCGGGACTGGTCACAGCGACGGCCCGCCCGTCATGGCGCCGTGGGAATCGTGGTCGGCGTTCCGCTGCACGGAACTCTCCTTCGTGAGGTCGCGGACCTCGGGCACGCCGAGGAGCGGGCAGCCGTCCGCACACGGCCCACCCGCACCATCGGCCCGCCCTCGGGGTCGTGGTGGGCCGCGGGCCAACACGGCACGCGGGCAGCGGCAGGTCTTCGGACTCGTGGGCGCGCCCTCCCGGCCGAACCGGGACGGACACCCACCGGTCGTCGCTCCCCGGACCCGTTGCCGGGCCCCGGCGCGCAGGACGGCGGTCGTTGCCGCTCGCCGCCGCGGGCGGTCCCGGACTCCCGCCGGGTTCCCTCGTGACGACACCCCGCCCGGCGGGCGGGGCGAACCAGCTGCCCCGCCAGCTTACGTCCATCCGCGCAGCTCACAGCCACCGCCCACCGCTTCGGTCGGCCACGTACGGCCCCGGGCCCGTACGCCGGGGCGGACGGCAGAATGTCCCCCATGCGGCACATCTTCGTCATCGGCATCGGTGCGGGCGACCCGGACCACCTCACCCTGCAAGCGGTCAAGGCGATCGGTCGTACCGACGTCTTCTTCATCCTCGACAAGAGCGACGAACGGCAGGACCTGATCGCGCTGCGCCGCCGGATGCTGGCCGAACACGGACGGCCCGGGCACCGCGTGGTCGAGGTGCCGGACGCCGAGCGGGACCGCACGACCCCGGCGTACGCGGCCGCCGTGGACGACTGGCGCGTCCGCCGCGCCGACCTGGTCGAACAGCTGCTCGCCGAGCACCTCGGCCCGGGCGAGAGCGGTGCGTTCCTGGTCTGGGGCGACCCGGCCCTCTACGACAGCGTCATCGCCGTGGTGGACGACGTGTCCGCCCGGGGCGGCGCGCCGTTCGAGTACCAGGTCATCCCGGGCATCAGCAGCGTCTCCGCGCTCGCCGCCCGGCACCGCACCACGCTGACCAGGGTCGGCCGCCCGGTGCAGATCACCACCGGCCGCCGCGTGGCCGAGGGCTTCCCCGAGGGGGTGGACGACGTGGTGGTGATGCTCGACGGCCGGGCCGCCTTCACCGAGATCGACCCCGAGGGGCTGGAGATCCACTACGGCGCCTACCTCGGCACCCCCGACGAGGTGCTCGACTCCGGGCCGCTCGCCGAGGCGGCCCCGCGGATCCGTGAACTGCGGGAGCGGGCCCGGGAGCGCAAGGGCTGGATCATGGACACCTACCTGCTCCGGCGCTCGGACGGCTGACGGCTCACTGCTGACGGCCCGCGGCTCACGGCTCACGGCTCACGGCCCACGGCTGACCGCTTCTCGCTTCCGCCGGCCGGGTCAGACGGTGAGCCGACCGCGGCCTCAGTCCAGCAGCTTCGCCAGTACCCGGTCGAGCGCGCGCAGGTCCTCCGGCGGCAGCCCGAGCAGCGCGTCCGGCGGCGTGGTGAGGATCGCGGTGGCGAGCGCCGCCTTCGCCTCGCCCTCCTCGGTGAGGTGGACCAGCTTGGAGCGCCGGTCGGCCGGGTTGGTGATGCGTTCGGCGAGCCCGCGCCGCACCAGGTCGTCCACGATGACGGTGGTGTACGGCGGGTCGGCGGTCAGCCGCTCGGCCAGCTCCCGCAGGGTGATCGGGCCGGCGGCGAGCCGGCGCAGCGCCCTGACCCGGCTGAAGCTCATGCCCAGGGCGTCGGCGACGGTCTTGCGGCGGTCGTCGCGCTCCAGCACGAGCGCGTACATCCCCTGCCAGACCCGGGCCGCCGTGGCGGCGTCGGCCCCGCTCCCCTTGGGGTGCCCGCCGGTGTCAAGGCGCTCCATCAGGCGTCCACCGTCTCCTTCGTCTCCTCGGTTCCCTCGGCCGGCTCCTGCTCGGCGAGCCGTCGCGCCACGCGCTCGGCCGTCGTCCGGGCCCAGCGGCCGGAAGTGAGCGTACCGGTGACCAGCACGGCCGCCCCGCAGCCGGCGATGATCCACCAGGCCGTCCGCGCGGCCCCGGTGAAGTCCGCCGGGTCCGCCAGGGCGGTCCCGGCCATCAGGGCGCCGGTCACCGCGACGCCCAGGGACTGGCCGACCTGCCGGCTGGTGGAGGCCACGGCCGCCGCCACCCCGGCCTGAGAGCGGGGCATCCCGGAGACGGCGGTGTTGGTGATGGGCGCGTTGACCAGGCCGAAGCCGGTGCCGAAGAGCAGGAAGGCGACGACCAGCAGCCCGGTCGGCAGGTGCTCGGAGTAGCCGACCGCCTGGAGCACGGCGCTCGCGGTGAGCGTCGTCCCGGCCAGCAGCAGCGGCGTGCGCGGCCCCCGAGTGGCCACCATCCGGCCGGACAGCGGCGCGGTGAGCAGCGACATGACGGCCATCGGCAGCATGACCAGCCCGGCGTGCAGCGGGTCGAGACCGCGGACGTCCTGGAGGTACAGGGAGCTGAGGAACAGGAAGCCGCCGAGGCCGGCGAAGGCGGCGACCGCGATCACGGTGGCACCGGAGAACGGTGCGGAGCGGAAGAACCGCAGGTCGATCAGCGGGTCGGTGCGCCGGGGTTCGTACCAGAGCAGGCCCAGCAAGGCGGCTGGCGCGGCCGCGGCGCAGCCGAGCACCACGGGCGAGGTCCAGCCGAGCTCCGGCGACTCGATGATCGCGTAGGTGAGGGCGGCGAGCAGCACGATGACCAGCAGCTGTCCGATCGGGTCCACCCGGCGGGTGCGGGCCGCCCGCGACTCCGGCACGTAGCGGGTGGTGAGGAAGAGTGCGGCCAGGCCGATCGGGACGTTGATCCAGAAGATCGCCCGCCAGCCGGCCGACTCGACCAGCGCGCCGCCGATGATCGGCCCGGCGGCCATGCTGATGCCCACCACGCCGCTCCAGACGCCGATCGCGCGGGCGCGCTGCCGGGAGTCGGTGAAGGTGTTGCTGATGATCGACATGGCGACGGGGTTCAGCATCGAGCCGCCGACCGCCTGCAGCATCCGCGCGGCGATCAGCCAGCCGAGCCCGGGGGCGAGGCTGCACAGCAGGGAGGCCCCGGTGAACACCACCAGCCCGATCCGGAACACCCGGCGGCGGCCGATCCGGTCGGCGGTGGAGCCGGAGAGCATCAGCAGGCTCGCCAGTACCAGGGTGTAGGCGTCGACCGTCCATTGCAGTCCGGACACCGAGGTGTCCAGGTCGCGCCGGATGGCGGGCAGGGCCACGTTCAGGATGGTGTTGTCGAGGCTGACGATCAGCAGGCTCATGCAGCAGATGGCGAGCACGAGCCAGGGCCGCGGTCGAGCGGCATCGGGCATGACGAACGCTCCATGATTATTTGTGTTGTTGTAATCATTGTGAGCATATAACTAACTCGGGCGACGGCTCCACCCCCGCCCCCGGAGAGGCCCCGGACGACGAAACGGCCGCGCCCCGCCGATCTCCTCGGCGGGGCGCGGCCGTTCAGGCGCGCGGGTCAGGCCTTCTTGACCACGCTGGACTTGAGCTGCATCGCGCCGAAGCCCTCGATCCGGCAGTCGATGTCGTGCCCGTCGACACCGTCCACCAGCCGGATGTTGCGCACCTTGGTGCCGGCCTTGATGCCGGAGACGCTGCCCTTGACCTTCAGCGCCTTGACCACCGTGACGGTGTCGCCGTCGTTCAGCACGTTGCCGACGGCGTCCTTGATCACACGCTCGCCGGCCGGCGCTCCGGCCTGGTCGCCACCGCCGGGCACCCACTCGTGGGCGCACTCGGGGCAGACCATGAGGGCGTTCATCTCATAGGTGTACTCGCTGGAGCACTGCGGGCACGGGGGGAGGTTGTCGCTCATGAGTTCAGATTATCCAGGGGTGTTCGAGGGTGGCCTGAGGGACGGGTGAGGAGGTCAGCGGGGGTGCCGGTGCCGGTGGGCACCGGCCCCGGCGGCCGTGCGGCCGTGGTCGGCGGGGGCCGTGCGGCCGTGGTCGGCGGGGGCCGACCGCTCGCGCAGGTGGGTGCGGGCGTGGGCGATGGCCTCGGGGGTCGTGGCGAAGACGTGCCCGTGGGCGCGCAGCCCGTCCAGCACGCCGAGGGCGTCCAGCGGGCGGTGGTGTTCGTCCCGCAGGCCGGAGACCAGCACCAGGGTGCCGCGCCGTCGGAGCGCGGAGATGGCGTCGCCGAGGACGGTCGCGCCGCTGGCGTCGATCGCGCTGACCCGCGACATCCGCAGGATCGCGACCTCGACCTCGGCGGACTCGGTGAGTTCGAGCAGGAAGCGGTGGGCGGCCGCGAACAGCAGCGGCCCGTCGATCCGGTAGGCGACGATGTGCTCGGCGAGCAGCGCCCGCTCCTCCTCGCCGTGGTCGCCGCGGTCGGGCCGGGGCCCGGGAACCTCCCGGCCGGAGGCCTCGGGAACCTCGGCGAGCAGCGGGACCTGTTCCACCCGGGCCGCCCGGGCGACGGCGGCGAGCGCCAGGACGCCGGAGACCAGCACACCGACCACCACGGCGGTGACCAGGTCGAAGGCCAGCGTGGCGACGGCCGTCAGGGCCAGCACGGCGGCCTCGCCGCGCCCGGTGCGGGCCAGCGCCCGCAGCGAGCCGACCTCGACCATCCGGACGGCGGTGGCGATCAGCACCCCGGCCAGCGCCGCCAACGGGATCCCCGCGACCACCGGCGCGGCGGCGAAGACGATCACCGCGAGCACCCCGGCGTGCACCAGGGCGGCGAGCCGGGAGGCGGCACCCGACCGTACGTTGACGGCGGTGCGCGCGATCGCGCCGGTCGCGGCGACGCCGCCGAACAGCGGGGCCGCAAGGTTCGCCAGCCCCTGGCCGAACAGCTCGCGGTCGCCGTCGTGCCGGCCCGACACGCTCATCGCGTCGGCGGCCGTCGCGGACATCAGGGACTCCAGCGCGGCCAGCGCGGCGACGGCGAACGCGGAGGGCAGCAGCGCGGGGACGGCGGAGAGGTCCAGGAAGCCGAGCGAGGGCGCCGGCAGCCCGCTGGGCAGGTGGCCGATGGTGGCGACGGGCAGGCCGGCCAGGTCGGCGGTGACGGTCGCGGCGACGACGGCGATCAGCGAGAACGGCAGCGCGGGCCGCAGTCGTACGCCGACCAGCATCACGGCGGCGACGGCGAGCGCCACGCCGACGGAGGCCCAGTGGGGCGCGGCGGCGAAGTCGCGCACCGCCCGGGCCGCGACCACGGCCGGGTTGTCGCCCTCGGGCTTGCGCACCCCGAGCGCGCCGGGCACCTGCTGGAGGGCGATGACCCCGGCGATGCCGACGGTGAAGCCCTCCACCACGGGCACCGGCACGTACGTCATCCAGCGCCCGGCACGGACCAGGGCGAGGACCACCAGGAGCACCCCGGCGAGCAGGCCGACGGTCAGCACGCCGTCGGTGCCGTAGCGGGCGACGATCGGGACGAGGACCACGGTCATGGCGCCGGTCGGCCCGGACACCTGGAGGTCGGAGCCGCCGAAGACGGCGGCCAGCGCCCCGGCCACGACGGCGGTGGCCAGTCCGGCCTCGGCGCCCGCACCGGAGGAGATGCCGAAGCCCAGGGCCAGCGGCAGTGCCACGATCGCCACCGTGAGGCCGGCGGGCAGGTCCCTGCGCGGGGCGCGGCCCATGGTGGCGAGGATCGCCCGGGTGGGCAGGACGGCCCGCACCCGGTCGCCCACGACGGTGGCGAGGCTCATTCCGCGCCCGCCCCCGACCGCCGGGCGGGCGGCCACTGTTCGCCGATTGCCGCGGTCACGACCGCCCCTTCCTGCGTCCGACGGCGCCCGGACGCGCCTTCCACCGGTTCAACGGCACGACAGCATGTATGAACTTGAAGAATTTTTCAAATCACTTGTTTCGCATGTGATGGATTCCGACAGTAGTGGCGTCCTGCGGTCGGTGGTGGCCACGGGAACGGCCGGCCCCGGTTGCCCGGGCGCTGCTGCTGCTCGCCCTGGCCTCCGGGGCCGGTCCGGCCGCCAGGTCCGGCCCGGCGGCGGTGAGCCGCGCTACGGCGCGTAGGTGAACACCACCGGGCCACTGGTGCCGCCCGCCGTGGTGACCGTGACGTCCACCGGCCCCGGCTGGTCGGCCGCCGGTGCGGTGGCGGTGCACAGCCGCGGGCCGCAGGAGTGCCGGGTGGCGGGCCGGCCGCCGAAGGAGACCGTGCCGCCGGCCAGGTCGTCGCCGGTCACGATGACCGCGGTGCCGCCGCCGACCGGGCCCGAGGGCGTGTTCAGGCCGGAGAGCGAGGGAGCCGGCGGGGGCGGCGGCGGGGCACCGGTGTAGTCGAAGGCCGCCGGGGCCGTGGTCTTCCCACCCGGTCCGACCACCGTGACGGCGGCGCTGCCCGAGCCGCCGGGCGTGGTCACCGTGCAGGCGGTGTCGGTGCAGGTGCCGGGCGCCGGGACGCCGCCGACCAGCACCATCGCGCCCTCCAGGCCGACGCCGGTGACGGTCACGGGGGTGCCGCCCGTGCCCGGTCCCCTGGTGGCGCTGACATCGTCGATCCGCGGCTGCGAGCCGATCAGCGGCGGCAGCAGGCCGATGCCGAGCAGGTAGGTGGAGACGTGCCCGGTCGGGATCGTGTCGTTGGCGTTGGCCACCCGCGCGGTGATCGCGCCGGTGACCGGTCCGGTCCCCTCCGCGACGACCGGGATCTTCATGAACTCCTCCGTCCCGGAGCGGCGGTTGCCGTACAGGACGGCCTCCAGGTGGCGGCCGTCGGGCGAGACGGTCTCGGTGAAGGTGTAGTCGTTCGGCGTGGAGTAGAACATCGCGCCGCCGGTGGTCACGCCCGGCGGCAGGTCGACGGTGAAGTGGGTCGGCCCGGCGAGGTCCTCGGTGCCGAACGCGTGCCAGGACACCGAGAAGACGCCGTACCGGTTCTGCTCGGTGGGGTAGTTCCCGGCCTGGGTGAGGACCACCCGCTGGGTGATGACGGTGGCGGTGCGCGCTTCGCCGGGCAGGTCGGTCGCCCCCGCCGGAGTCGCGGCGGCGGTCAGGGACAGGGCTGCGGCAAAACCGGCTCCCGCCAGTCTGATGATCGTAGGCATACGGAAATCCTCCCGGGCGCCCGGCAGTTCGGCGGCCGCTTTCCCGAATTGCCCGGAGCGGCAGCGCATTTGGCGCGATCCCGCACCCACCCGCGCTCCCGGCCCTTTCCGTCACCGGCCCTGCCGTCACTCGCCCTGCCGTCACTCGCCCTGCCGTCACCCTCCCAACGGCGCGGGCAGCGGCCGGGCGTGCAGGACGTCCAGCCGGGAGACCGCCCTGGTCACCACCACGTACAGCCGGTGCAGACCGCGCGGCTCGGCCTCCACGATGGCGGCCGGCTCCAGCACCACCACGTGGTCGTACTCCAGCCCCTTCACCAGGGAGGCCGGCAGCACCGTCACCCGCGCCGTGGTGCCGACCTGTTCGGCCGCCCCGGTCGGGATGCCCGCGGCGAGCAGCGCCTCGGCGGTCCGCGCCGCCGCGCCGTCGGCCGCGATCACCGCGATCGAGCCCTCGCGCTCCAGCGCGGCCCGCACCGCCGCGACGGCCGCCGCGTCCAGGCCGCCGTCGGCCACCCGCCGCACCGTCAGCTCACCGTCCCGGCGCAGCGACACGGCCGGCGGCACGTCCACGTCCAGCGCGCCCAGCAGGGTGTTGGCGAGCTCCGTCACGGCGGCCGGGACGCGGAAGCCGGTGGTCAGCGGCACCACCGCGGCCTGCGGCTTGCCCAGGTGGGCGAGCTGCTCGGACCAGCTGCGGGCGGCCCACGGGGCGGTCGCCTGGGCGAGGTCGCCGAGGACGGTCAGGGAGCCGAAGGCGCTCCTGCGGGCGATCGCCCGGCACTGCATCGGGGAGAGGTCCTGGGCCTCGTCCACCACGACGTGGCCGAAGCCGGCCGGGCGCTCGATCAGACCGGCCACCTCGTCCAGGAGCATCAGGTCGTGCTCGGACCACGCGGCGCTCCGCTCCGAGCGCGGCGGCCGGCGCCACAGGATCGCCGCCTGCTCCCCGGGGTGGAGCACCCCGTCGGCGGCCTCGGCCAGCACCGCGGGGTCGCCCAGCAGGGCGGCGACCACGGTCTCCGGCCGCAGCCGGGGCCAGGCGGCCTCCAGGAAGGCCGCGACCGGCTTGCAGCGGCCGACCTTCCGCGTCCAGGCGCCGGACCGCACGCCCGTCCGGCGCTCAGCCTGGTCCTGGAGCATCGCCACCACCCGGGTGCGCAGGCTCTCCCGGCCGACGGCGTACGGCGGCGCCTGCTCGCGCAGTTCGGCGACGACCCGGTCGAGCCGCTCCGGGGACACCCGCCACCGGTAGGAGCCGTCCGGCACGACCAGCGGCTCCGCGGCCGCCGCCCGGATCCGGCCGTACAGCGCCCGGCGCAGCACCGTCGCCATCCGCCCGTCCTGTTTGACGGCGGCGGCCCGCTCGTCGTCCACCGAGGTGACCGGCCGGGTGGCGACCAGGTCCTCCACGGTGCACTGGCCCACGTCGATCTCGCCGAGCGCGGGGAGCACCTCGGCGATGTAGCGCAGGAAGGTCCGGTTGGGGCCGATGACCAGCAGGCCGCCGCGCTGGATCCGCTGCGGGAAGGTGTAGAGCAGGTACGCGGCGCGGTGCAGCCCGACGGCGGTCTTGCCACTGCCGGGCGCGCCCTGTACGCACACCGACTCGCCCAGCCCGCCCCGCACCAGCGCGTCCTGCTCGGGCTGGATGGTGGCGACGATGTCCCGCATCGGGCCGGTCCGGGGCCGTTCGATCTCGGTGGCCAGGATGCCGTCCGCACCGCCCTCCCGGATCCCCGGCGCGCCGCCGTCCGCCGAGCCGACTCCGCCCGACCCGCCGGGCCCACCGGGCCCACCGAGGGGTTCGTCCTCCAGCCCGGTCAGCTCCTCCGGTGCGCCCAGGCTCCAGGGCGCCCAGCCGAACCGGCGGCGGCGCGCCAGCCCGAGCGGGGCGTGGGCGCTCGCCTGGTAGAACACCCGGGACACCGGGGCCCGCCAGTCGACCACCAGTGGCGGCACCGTCGGGTCCTCGGAGATCCTCCGGCGGCCGACGTAGTAGCGCTGCCGCCGGTGGTCCCCGGCCTCCGCGGTGTCGGCGAAGTCCAGGCGGCCGAAGAACGACGGGCTCTCCGGCAGCTCCTTCATCCGCTTGGCGCGGGTGCGCAGGTACCGGCCGAGCGCCTCCGCGCTGGCGCCGTCGCCGGAGACGTCCTCCGCGGCGACGACCTGGAGGTCCGCGTCCTCGACCTGCCGGGCCATCGCCGCCCGGCAGACCTCGACGCAGGCCCGCTCCCGCTCCAGTTCGCCGCCGAGGTTCCCGGCTTCCGAGGTCATCGTTCGCGTCCCTTCCTGCACCACGGGGCCCATCCGCCGCTCGACGTCCAGCATAACTTAACCAAATAAAAATACTGACTTGGTTAACGAGTGGGAGCGGGTCCGGCCCTGACACCTCAGGACACCAGGGGCGCCTCCTCCAGCTCGGTCAGCGTCACCGTGCACAGACCGCCGCGCTCGACCCGGACGTCCGTGACCTCCAGCTGCGTGCCGGGCAGCAGGATGAACTCCTCCTCACCGGTGAACGCCGAGAAGTTCTGGATGCCGGCGGCCCGCACCGGGCGCACCTCGAAGAGCGTCCGCTTGCCCCGGCTCCCCAGGAAGGACTGCGCCACCCCGAGCTTGGAGGTGCAGGAGGACACGCCCCACCACGTCACCGTCCTGCCGAGCGGGTACTGCCGCCGCAGGTCCAGCGACACCCCTCGCCACAGCGGCGCCGTCCGGACGGGCAGCCGCGACACCGCCGCGAACAGCAGCCGCAGGTACGGCAGGTACGGCACCAGCCGGCTGCGGTCCGGCGAGCGCAGCACCGCGTTGATCTCCCGGTAGAACGCGGACTCGCAGGTGTAGAGGTAGAGCGCGGCGATCTCGTCGGCGGACAGGCCCGTGGCCCCCTCGTCCGCCCGCCGCTTGCCGAAGTCGTGCGACAGCGAGACGTGCCGGTCCAGGCCGCGCAGCAGCTCGGCGACCGGCGACACCGCCTCCCGGAAGCCCGTCGGCGGGGCGTCGAACACCCCGGTGATGGCGGGCAGGACGAGGCCCTCGTCCTTCACTCCGGCGAGCCGGTCCAAGTAGAGCTGGTGCAGCTCCATGGTGGAGGCGATGAAGGCGCCCATCCGCTCGGCGACCCCGTCGCCCGCCCCGCCGCCCTGCGCCGACGCGGCGTTCCACCCGGTGCTGGGCAGCCAGTCGACCTCGTCGGCGCCGAGCGAGGCGAGCGCGGCGTTCACCGTGGCGAAGTGCTCGCCGTCGCAGAAGATGTCGCCCTGGGCCGCCGGGTTGGCGTGGTCGATGTGCCGGACCTCGACCTCGGGGTACTTCTTCTGCAGCCGCAGCACGACGTTCTTCAGGCTGCGCGCGTGCGCGCCCCACCAGGCGAAGACCACGTAGCGGTCCTCCTCGGCGGCCTGCTGCTTGGCACGGAGGATCTCCTCCACGATCCGCTCGGCGACCGGCCGCCAGAACGCGGTGTGCTGGTCCGGCCCCATCGCGCCGTCACTACTCGCGGTGAGCGCCGCGTTCAGCAGCAACACGCCCTGGGTGAGCATGGCCTGGAACCACTCCGGCGGCTGGACCGTCTCCTGCTTCTTCAGCAGCGCCCGTATGTCGGCGATCGGCGTCTTCTTGGGAATGCCGTACTTCCACATCGCCGCGGCCTTGATGAGGCAGCGGATGCTGATCACCCGGCCGAACTGGCTGTCCTTCCAGTCGTGGAAGGTGTTGTCGAACATCGCGATGCCGGTGGCGCTCTCCGGCCTCGGGTACGGGTTCTGGCCGAAGACGACGACCTTCCACTTGTGCGGCGCGTGCGGCTTGAGCGCCTGGAAGGTCAGCTCGCGGACCGGGACGACCTCCGGACCGCGACCGGGGCCGATGAACGAGACCGCGCCCGGCTGCGCCTCGATGACCGGCTTCAGCAGCGGCAGCCACGGCTCGCCGCCGGTGAAGAGCTCCGCGAGGGCGAGCGGGTCGTGCGGGTCGGGCTGGGTGGCGGGGGTGTCGACGGCGCTCATGGTGGTGCGACTCCGGCTGGTCGGGACCGTGCGAATGACAGGCGAACGGCAGGTGATGGACCGTCAGCTTTCCTGGCGGACAGCACAGTCCTACCAGCGGGGTCTGACAATCCCGGCCGCCCCGACCGGCCCACCGACCGGCCCCCGACCCGCGCGGACGGGACCGGACGGATTGTCAGTCCCGGGCGCTAGCGTCGTCGGCGTCACCAAGGAACCGGCCCGCAGGCCACACCCGACCGACAGGAGCCCCGCATGGCCACCGACCGCACCCAGTCGCCCCTCAAGGTGGTGCTGACGGACCTCAACGCGTCGGTCGTGGAGTCCTGGCGGGCGGCCTTCGCCGACGTCCCCGGGATCGAGATCCGGCACGCCTCCATCCTCACCGCGAAGGTCGACGCCTGGGTCAGCCCCACCAACTCCCACG
The DNA here is from genome assembly GCF_053598615.1 of Kitasatospora sp. NPDC001095. NCBI lineage: Bacteria > Bacillati > Actinomycetota > Actinomycetes > Kitasatosporales > Streptomycetaceae > Kitasatospora > Kitasatospora sp. NPDC001095. The sequence continues at coordinate 332,076 of NZ_JBSFKQ010000001.1, forward strand.
GCCGGATGGACGGCGGCACGGACGCGGCGATCAAGCGCCACCTCGGCGCAGGCATCCAGCTGCGGGTCCAGAAGGCGATCCGCGAGCGGCACGCCGGCCACCTCCCGGTCGGCAGCGCGGTCTGCGTCCCGTCCGGCGCCGTCAACCCCGGGTTCCTGATCTCGGCCCCGACGATGCAGACCTCCTCGCAGAACGTCAGCGAGACGTTGAACGTGGCCCTGGCCTGCGCCGCCGCCTTCCAGGCCGTCCACCGGCAGAACCGGCTGCAGCCTGGCTCCATCCGCTCCGTCGCCCTGGTCGGCATGGGCGCGCAGACCGGCAAGGTGCCGCCCCGGGTCTGCGCCAATCTGATGTGGTCCGGCTACACCCTCTTCAACGACCACCACTTCGAGGACGACGACGACCTGCGCGCCACCGTCCTCGCCCAGCTGGACGGCCTCGAGCAGGCGCCCGCCACCGAGCGGGTGCGCATATCGCCTCCCGCGCGCCGGAGTTCGACCGCCCGGCGGGCCTGACGTCACCCCGGCCGGCCGCGGGCCCCAGGTCCGCAGCCCGCCGCCCGACGGCGCACGGCCCACGACTCGACGACACTCCGTCAGCCCGTCGTGGGCGCGAGGTCAGCCCGCCGTGAGCGCGAGCCGGATCCACCGCTCGGACTCCGCGACCGCCACCCCCACGTCGAAGGCCTCCGGGGCGGCCGCGGCCTGCACCACGAGCCCCTTCAGCAGCCCGACGAAGGCCAGTGCGAAGGCCCCCGGGTCCACCCCGGGGCCCAGCTCCCCGTCCCGCTGCCCCTGGCCGACCACCTCGGCCGTCCACGCCCGGGTCCTGGCGTCCAGCTCCGCCACCGCGGCGGTCAGCTCCGAGGCCCCGGCGAGCGCCTCGGCCCCCAGCACCACGAACGCCCGGCCCAGGTCGGTCGGATTGCGCACGCCCTCCAGGCAGCCGCGCGCGAACCCGCACAGCTCGTCCACCGCCCCCGCCCCGCTGCGCTCCGGCGCGGCCGCCGCCACCGCCTCGGCCAGCGCCGCCTCCTGGAGCCGGGCGAGCAGTGCGGCCTTGGAGCCGAAGTAGTGGGTGGCCAGCCCACGACTGAAGCCCGCCTCCTCCCCCACCCTGGCGAGCGTGACCCCGGTGCTGCCGTGCTCGGCGATCAGCCGGGCGGCGGCGGCGATCAGAGCGGACTCGGCCCGGGCCCGCCGTTCGGCCTGGGTGCGGCGGGCCGGCGCCTCCCGAAGCGTCCCGGTCCGGCCGCTTCCGTCCTCATCGTGCGTAGACATGACACCATGCTAGTGTGAACTTGCTTGTCAGATAACAAGTAACTTCCGGAGTGGCGGGCACTCCCCCGACCCGCCGCCCCCGCGAGAAGGGAAGTCCCGATGACCGCCACGATGCTGGCCGGCCGGCTCGACGTCGCGAAGGGCGCCTTCGCCGTGGAGGAGGTCCCCGTCCCGGTACCCGGTCCGGGCGAGGTGCTGATCAAGGTGGAGGCCGCCGGCGTCTGCCTCTCGGACGTCCACCTGATCGAGGGCATGCTCAAGCCGCTCTACCTCAGGGGCGACAAGGTCACCCTCGGCCACGAGGTCGCGGGCACCGTGCACGCCCTCGGCGAGGGCGTGACGACCGCGGCCGTCGGCGACCGGGTGCTGCTGCAGGCCGGCGAGACCCGCGACGGCGCCGTGCACACCCGCGGCGTGGACTACGACGGCGGCTGGGCCGAGTACGCGCTCGCCACCGCCACCACCCTGGTGCCGATCCCGGACGAGCTCCCCTTCGAGCAGGCCTGCTTCATCCCCGACGCGGTCTCCACCCCCTGGGCCGCCATCACCACCACCGGCGCCGTGCGCCCGGCCGAGGCAGTCGGCGTCTGGGGCGTCGGCGGGCTGGGTGCCCACGGCGTGCAGCTGCTGCGGTCCATCGGCGCCTTCCCGATCGTCGCCGTCGACCCGCTGCCGGCCGCCCGCGAACGCGCCCTGGCCTTCGGCGCCGACGCCGCCCTCGACCCGGCCGACCCCGGTTTCGCCGGACTGCTCCGCGAGGCCACCGGCGGCCGCCCGCTGTCCGCCGCCTTCGACTTCGCCGGGGTCGCCCCGGTGCGCGAGCAGGCCATGGCCTCCCTCGGCGAGCACGGCCGCCTGGTGCTGGTCGGCCTCACCGACAAGCCGCTGACCGTCACCAACGGCACCCTGGTCAGCTACCTGCGCCAGCAGATCCGCGGCCACTACGGCTCGGACGGCCAGGACGTCGTCGACCTGGTCAACCTGGTCCGCGGCGGCCGGCTGGAGTTCTCCCGCTCGGTGAGCGGCACCTTCCCGCTGGCCGAGGCCGCCCGCGCGGTCGAGGCGCTGGAGCGCAAGGAGGGCAACCCGATCCGCCTGGTGCTCAAGCCCTGACCTCGGCGCGAACCCTGACCTCGGCGCACCACCGACCCGGCGCCGCACCTCCGGACTGAGCCCGGCAGGTGCGGCGCCGCCTTCTTCCCGCGGCTACCGCACCTCCGTGACCCGCAGCGCCGGGCGCACCGCCTCGGTCGCCGCCTCGACGACCGAATCGCGGCCGCCGCCCCGCGGACCACCACCCCCTCAACTTCCCTGCCTCGCGCCGAAAATGGCATGCACGCCACTAGCCAACCGGCCAGTAGCGCCCCTACCGTCGACTCTTCCGTGAGACTTCGACGGAGGAGTCCGCCTTGCGTTCACGCCAACGCCAACGCCCCCACACCCGCTCCCTCCGACTCCCGGCCGCCGCACTCGCCTCGGCCCTGCTCGTCACCGCCGCCCTGACCACCACCCCCACCGCCACCGCCGCACCCACCTCCGCGACGACGGCCGCCGCCAACGACTACTGCGGCGGCCACTGCTCCGACATCCTGCCGCCCGGCGAGAACGGCAACGCCACCCTCGCCGACATCCTGCTCAACCGGGCCTTCGGCACCCGCCCCGCGCACACCGACGACCAGCTCGGTCCGTACGCCGCCCTGGCCTCCGGCTACCCCGGCCTGACCGAGGCCAAGCTGCGCGACTTCTTCAACGACGCCTCCTTCGGCGTCCCCGCCGACCAGGTGGCCAGTTCCACCAGCCCGCGCCCGGACGTCACCATCGTGCGTGACAAGGCCACCGGCGTCCCGCACATCACCGGCACCACCCGCTACGGCACCGAGTTCGGCGCGGGCTACGCCGCCGCCCAGGACCGGCTCTGGGTGATGGACCTCTTCCGGCACGTCGGCCGCGGCCAGCTGTCCGGCTTCGCGGGCGGCGCCGCCGCCAACCGCCAACTGGAGCAGACCTTCTGGCAGGCCGCGCCGTACACCGAGGCGGAGCTCCAGCAGCAGATCGACGCCATCGCCGCCCGCGGCGGCCGGGCCACCCAGGCGCTCGCCGATGCCAACGCCTACCTCGACGGCATCAACCAGTACGCCAAGGAGTCCTACAACGCCCGCACCTTCCCGGGCGAGTACGACCTCACCGGGCACATCGACCCGATCACCAACGCCGGTTCGATCGAGCCCTTCAAGCTGACCGACCTGGTCGCCCTCGCCTCCGTGGTCGGCGCGCTGTTCGGCTCCGGCGGCGGGGGCGAACTGGCCTCCGCCCAGGTCAAGTCGGCCGCCGAGGCCCGCTACGGCAAGGACGCCGGGGACGCGGTCTGGAAGTCACTGCGCGAGGCGGACGACCCGGAGGCCGTCCAGACCCTGCACGACGGCCAGAGCTTCCCGTACGCGACCGTCCCCGACCAGCCGCAGGGCGCGGCGCTGCCCGACCCCGGCTCGGTGGTGCCCGAGCGGGTGGTCTACGACGCCACCGGATCCGCGAACTCGCTCACCACCGGGGCGAACGGCGTCCTGCCCGGGAACCTGCTGACCGCCAAGCACGGCATGTCCAACGCCCTGCTGGTCTCCGGTGCCCACACCGACGACGGCCACCCGGTGGCCGTGTTCGGCCCGCAGACCGGCTACTTCGCCCCGCAGCTGCTGATGCTGGAGGAGATCCAGGGCCCCGGGATCAGCGCCCGTGGCGCCGCCTTCGCCGGCCTGAGCTTCTACGTCCAGCTCGGCCGCGGCCAGGACTACGCCTGGAGCGCGACCTCCGCCGGGCAGGACATCACCGACACCTACGCCGTCCCGCTCTGCACCACCGACGGCTCGCCGGTCACCACCGCCGCCAACTCCTACCTCTGGCACGGCCAGTGCCTGCCCTTCGACCGGCTGGAACGCAAGAACTCCTGGAACCCGACGACCGCCGACTCCACCCCCGCCGGCTCCTACACCCTGGTGATGTACCGCTCCAGGTACGGCCTGGTGAGCGCCCGCGGCACGGTCGGCGGCGCACCCGTCGCCTTCACCTCGCTGCGCTCCACCTACCGGCACGAGGCCGACTCCATCATCGGCTTCCAGGAGCTGAACGACCCCGCCACGGTGCGCGACGCCGCGGGATTCCAGCAGGCGGCGCAGGACATCAACTACACCTTCAACTGGTTCTACGCCGACTCGCGGGACATCGCCTACTACAACTCCGGCAGCAACCCGGTCCGCGCTCCCGGAGTGGACCCGGGACTCCCCGTCCAGGCCCAACCGGCCTACGAGTGGGCCGACTTCGACCCCGCCGCCAACACCGCCCGGTACACCCCGGCGGCCGAGCACCCGCAGTCAGTCAACCAGGACTACTACATCTCCTGGAACAACAAGCAGGCGAACGGCTACACCTCGGCCGGCTTCGGCAACGGCTCGGTGCACCGCGGCAACCTGCTGGACGACCGGGTCAAGTCCCTGCTCGGCAACGGCGGCAAGGCGAGCCGGGTCTCGCTCACCCAGGCCATGGAGAGCGCCGCCCTGGCCGACCTCCGGGCCGAGGACGTGCTGCCCGACCTGATCCGCGTGCTGCGCGGCGCGCCCGTCACCGACCAGGCCGCCCTCACGGCCCTGCAGCAGCTGGAGGCCTGGCTCGCCAACGGCGCCCAGCGGAAGGAGACTTCACCGGGCAGTCACAGCTACGCGGACGCCACCGCGATCCGGGTGATGGACGCCTGGTGGCCGCTGGTCGCCGACGGCGTCATGCGACCGGGCCTCGGCGACCCGCTGTTCGGCGCACTGACCGGCGCCCTCCAGATCAACGAGTCCCCCTCCGGCGGCCAGACCGGCGCCGCCGGCGGCCCGGTGAGCGCCAACGAGGCCATCCCGCACAAGGGTTCGGCCTTCCAGTACGGCTGGTGGAGCTACCTGGACAAGGACCTGCGCGCCGTCCTCGGCGACCGGGTGTCCGGCCCGCTCGCCCGCCCGTTCTGCGGCGGGGGCGACCTCGCGGCCTGCCGGACCGTCCTGCTGAACACCCTGAAGCAGGCCGCCGCCCAGACCGCCGCCCAGGTCTACCCGGGCGACGCGGACTGCGCGGCCGGCGACCAGTGGTGCGCCGACACGATCATCCAGCGCCCGCTGGGCGGCGTGACGGACGCCAAGACCACCTGGCAGAACCGCCCCACCTACCAGCAGGTGGTGCAGTTCCCCAGCCACCGCTGAACCGCCGCGGCCGGTGCCCCGCTCCGGGGCACCGGCCGTCGGTCACTCCGGTCCGCCCACCCGCTTCGCGATGACCGCCGCGCCCTCCCGCAAGTACCGGGGCTGGTCCCGCAGCCGCCGGACCACCTTGATGTACGCCTCGCGACTGTCGCCCGTGGTCATCCGGTCCGAGGCGGCCCGGGTCAGATCGACGAAGGCCTCCATCAGCCCGGCCATCGCCCCCATCAGCGCCGCCTCCTCCTTCTCCGGCACCTTCTCCCGACCGCTGTCCTGCGCCTTCGGCAGCGCGTTCTCCCTCAGCTGCCGCCGCGCCTCCTCGACCGCATCGACGATCGCCCGTATCCCGCTGTCCATCCAGGCCCCCTCGCCCTTCCGTCCTCCGACGTACCCCGCGAGCCTTCCCACCCCGTCTCCCGCTTAGGCCCAGCCCGGCGCGCGGACCGCCGGAACTGCCCCTAGCGTGGTCCGGAGCCCCGACCACCCCCGGGCCGAGACCCGGGCTCCGCACCAGGAGGCATGCCGACCATGACCATCCCCCTCTCCGAGCTCACCGGCGACTACGTCCTCGACCCCACGCACACCCGGATCGGCTTCGTCGCCCGGCACGCCATGGTGACCAAGGTCCGCGGCGCGTTCCACCAGTTCGAGGGCACGGCCCACCTCGACGGGAAGGAGCCGTCCCGCTCCTCCGTCCAAGTGGTGATCAAGGCCGCCAGCATCGACACCGGCGTGGAGCAGCGCGACCAGCACCTGCGCACCAACGACTTCCTGGACGCGCCGACCTACCCCGACATCACCTTCCGCTCCACCGCGGTCGAGGCCCGCTCCGACAGCGACTACCGGGTCACCGGCGACCTCACCATCAAGGACACCACCCGCCCGGTCACCATCGACTTCGAGTACACCGGCAACGCCGTCGACCCGTACGGCAACCTCCGGGTGGGCCTGGAGGGCTCGGTCACCATCAACCGCAAGGACTACGGCGTCACCTGGAACGCGGCCCTGGAGGGCGGCGGCGTCCTGGTCGGCGAGAAGGTCGTCCTGGAGTTCGACATCTCGGCGATCCGCCAGGGCACCTGAACCACCGCACCGCGCAACCACCGAACCGCGCGACCACCGAACCGCGCGACAACCGAACCGCGGAACCACCGGACCGCACCGCAACCGCCCGGCTAGTCTCCTGGCATGCCGACAGATGACTCCCTCGCGACCGGCCAGCGTTCCCTCGGCGACCCCGCCCTCGACTACCCGCTCTGGCCCCCGCTCACCGCCGGCTGCCCGCGCACCGGCACTGAGGACGTCTCCTACCCCGTCGAGGTCGACTACGCCTACGAGAAGGCCGACCCCGCCGCCCTGTTCGACACCGCCCCGGCGAACCCCGCCCCGGCCAACGGCACCCCGGCGCGCCGCGGCCTGGAGCGCTGGGCCCCGCTGCTGCCGCCGCTGCTCGCCCCGGGCCTGGGCGAGGGCTCCACCCCGCTGGTGGAGCTCGAGCCGGGGGTGTACGTCAAGGACGAGTCCCGCAACCCCACCTGGAGCCACAAGGACCGGCTGAACCGCTGCACCACCAGCGCCGCCGTGGGCGTCGGCGCGCCGGGTATCGCGGTCGCCTCCTCCGGCAACCACGGTGCCTCGGCAGCCGCCTACGCCGCCCGCGCCGGACTGCCCTGCGTGGTGTTCACCGGCCCGGACCTGCCGCCGAACGTCGACGCCTTCCTCAACGCGTACGGCGCGGTGGTGCTCCCGGTGCCGTGGGAGGCCCGCTGGCCGCTGCTGCGCCAGACGGTCGAGCGGCTGGGTCTGCACCCGGTCAGCAACCTGACCACCACCCACACCGGCCACGCGTACGGGCCCGAGGGCTACAAGACGGTGGCCTACGAGATCTTCCAGGACGTCGGCGTGCCGAGCGCGGTGTTCGTCCCGACCGGCTACGGCGAGCTGCTGTTCGGCGTCTGGAAGGGCTTCGCCGAGCTGCGGCGGCTGGGCCTGACCGACCGGGTGCCGCGCGTCCACTCCTGCGAGACCGCAGCCTCCGGGCCGCTGGCCCGGGCGATCGCCGAGGGTCTTCCGGCCGCCCGTGTGACGGTCGGCCCGAGCGCCGCGTACTCGATCACCTCCCCGGTCAGCGGCTACCGGGGCGCGCTCGCCGTCCGGGCGAGCGGCGGCCGGGCCCTGACCCTCGACGACACGCAACTCACCGCTGCACAGCGGGAGTTGGCCAGAGCGGGGCTGTGGACCGAGCTGTCCTCGGCCGCCGGCCTGGCCGGGCTGCGCAGCCTCGGCGCGCCGGACCTCTCCGAGGGCCCGGTGGTCTGCGTGTCGACCTCCAGCGGCTTCAAGGACCTGGGCGTCGGCACCCACCGCACCGAGCCGGTCGCCCCCGACTGGGACGCGGTCGGCCGCCGTCTGCGCGCGGCCGGCCTCACCGACTGAGGCCCGGGTCCTCCACCGCCGCGAGGCCTGCTGTTCGCCCGCCCGCCCACACTCGTAGGGTTGCCGTAGGATCGGTGTTCGCCGAACGCCACCAGGCTTGCACCCTCCGTCAACTCCCCCCGCCTGTCGAAGGGTAGCCACCGTGTCGCGTTCCCTCCGCCGCCTGCTGCCGCTCGCCGTCGCCGTCGCGGCGGTGCCCGTGCTCGCCCTGCCCGCCCTCCCGGCCGGCGCGGTCACGTACGGCACCCCGACGATCACCTTCTCGGCCGGGTACCTGTCCGGCGCGGTCGGCGCCACCGGCGACCCGACCGTGACGGTGACGGTCGCCCAGTCCGGCGCCTCCGCCTCGGCACTGACCGTCGCCGCCTCCGCCACCACCCGCAGCGCCGTGGCCCGCACCGGAGACGTCACCGTGAGCGGCACCGGCGGCACCCGCACCCTGGCAGTGGCCGCCCAGGGCGTCGGCTACGCCGACCTCACCATCAAGGTCACCGGCCTCGGCGGCAAGAGCGCCACCCGCACCCTGCACTACGCCGCCTCCCCCTCCGTCCAGTTCTCCGCCACCAGCCGCTACCTGACCGGCTCCAGCGACGCCTCGGCCGCCGTGGACGCGGGCGGCGGCTACCTCGTGGTCGGCGACGACGAGTCCAACACCCTGCGCCTGTACGACCGCGACAACTCCGGTGCGCCGGTCCGCACCTGGGACTTCAGCTCGGCCCTCGGCGTCTCCAAGGAGATCGACATCGAGGCCGCCACCCGGGTCGGCGACACCATCTACTGGACGGGCTCGCTCGGCAACAACAAGGACGGCGTGGTCAAGCCCGACCGGCACACCGTCTTCGCCACCACCGTCACCGGCTCCGGCGCCGACACCCAGCTCTCCCTGGCCGGCTCGTACCACGGCCTGCGCGACGACCTGATCACCTGGGACAACGCCCACGGCAAGCGCTACGGCTTCGCGGCCGGCGCCGCCGACGGCCAGGCGCCCAAGCAGATCGACGGGTTCAACGTCGAGGGCCTGGAGTTCGCCCCCGGCAGCACCAGCACCGCCTACGTCGGCTTCCGCGCGCCGCTCACCCCGGCCGTCACCGGCGGCCGGGCGCTGCTCGTCCCGGTCACCAACCTCCCGTCCCTGCTGAACGGTTCGGCCGCGCACGCGACCTTCGGCGACGCGATCGAGCTGGACCTCGGCGGGCTGTCCGTCCGCGACCTCCGCCGCAACGACCTCGGCCAGTACCTGATCGTGGCCGGCTCCTGGGCCGCCGAGGACAACTCCGCCCCGTACGCGCTCTACCGCTGGAACGGGCAGCCGGGCTCGCAGCCGACCAAGGTGATCGACCTGCCGACCAGCGACTACGGCGCCTGGGAGGCGATCGCGGACGTGCCGGACCTGGACGCCCCGGGCGCCCGTGCCCAGCTGATCACCGACGACGGCTCCGCCGACCTCTACGGCGACGCCACCGCCGCCAAGGACCTCACCCACCCCGAGTGGAAGAAGTCCCGCAGCACCTGGTTCACCCTGAACTGACCACGCGCCAGGGCCCTTCGGCGGATCCGCCGAAGGGCCCGAACGCGCGTCCGCTCCGTTCAGAGCTCGACCAGCACCTTCCCCCGGTTGGCCGAACGGTCGAGGTAGAGGCCGCGGTAGGCCCCCGGGATGCTGTCGAACCCCTGGTGCACGGTCTGCCGGTACGTCAGCTGGCCGCTGCGGACCAGCGGCCCGAGGTCCCGCCGCAGCGCGGCCCAGTTCTCCTCGGTGAACCACTCCAGCGAGAAGATGCCGCGGATCGTGGCACGCGGGAACATGATCATCGGCAGCAGCCGGGGTCCCGACCAGTTCCCGCCGACCTGGCTCCCCCACTGCCAGCAGACGGCGACCCTGCTCTCCACCGCGAGCATGCCGAAGACCACGTCGGTCAGCGTCCCGCCGAGGCTGTCGAAGTAGCGGTCGATGCCGTCCGGCGCGAACGCCGCCAGCTCCTTCTCCACCTGCTCCGGCGCGTCACCGTCGTGGTACAGCAGCACCCCGTCGAAGCCCAGCTGCCACAGCCACTCGACCTTCTCCGGCGTCGCCGTGGTACCGATCACCCGCGCGCCCCGGTGCTTGGCCAGCTGCCCGACCAGTGAACCGACCGCCCCGGACGCCCCGCTGACCAGCACCGTGGACCCGGGCCGCACGTCGAGGAACTTCTCGACCGTCCCCCAGGCCGTCATCCCCGGCCCGCCCAACACGCCGAGCGCGGTGGACAGCGGCAGGGCCTCGTCGTAGTCGGCCGGGTCCAGCCGGCGGAACGCCGGGAAGACCATCGGGAAGGTCCCGGTCTGCCAGAGCCGGGGCTCCCCGTCGCTGATCAGGTGGCTGCGCCAGCCGCCGAAGCCCTGCACCAGGTCGCCGACCGCGAAGCGCGCGGCCGGCCCGGCCTCCAGCACCTCCATGATCGAGTCCGCGCCCATGTGGTCGCCGATCGGCGTGTCCAGCGCGATGCCCTGGAGGTACGGGTCGACCGACACGTACCGGGTGCGCAGCAGCATCTCGTCCGCGGCGAGCCGGACGTCCACCTCCTCCACGACCTTCCGGTACACCCGCTCGACGTCCGGCACGCCGTCCTCGTGCTCCTGGACGACCCACTTCTCGAATCTCACGAGGTGACTCCAAACTGCCGGTCGGCGGGGCCGACCGGTTCGATGAGCAGAGTGGGAAGCGGGGCGCTGTCGTCCACCTCGGCGGTGAAGGGCCTGTCGTCGTCGCGGCAGATGAACTGGACGACGTGCCGGCCGGCCGCCGCCGCCCTGATCAGCCCGCCGGTGGTCGCCCAGACCCCGGAGAGGTAGAAGTTGGCCAGGCCGGGCAGCCCCGGGCCGTTGCGCTTGATCTCCTCCTCCAGGGTCTCGCCGCTCTCCACGAAGGGCTGCCAACCAAGCACCGTGCCGTTGTAGTTGCCGGTGTAGCGGACCTGGGTGAGCGGGGTGGAGACGTCCTTGACGGCCACCGTCTGCCGGAGCCCGGGGTGGTGGCCGTCCAGGAACTCCACGATGGCGTCGCGCACCCGGCGCTTCTCCCGCTGGTACTCCCGTCCCCGGCCGACCGGCAGGGTGTGCAGTTCCTCGCCGCGCCGCACCCGGGGCTCCTGCTCCGGACCGGTGCTCAGCTCGCGCCAGGGCTCGATGTCGCAGAAGTAGCTGGCGTACACCACGGTGGTGTCGGTCGGCGACAGCTCCGGGTAGTGGCGGCTGCGGAACTGGACGTTGATGCTCGGGTGCCGGATGCCGGTGAGCCGCTCGGCGACCTCGTCCTCCAGCAGGTAGGTGGTGCACGGGTCCCCCGCCGGGAAGGGTCTGCGCAGGCCGAGGAAGACGGTCACGTAGCCGGGGAAGACCATGCCCGGTTCGGTGATGGTCTGGGTGTACAGCCGGCGGTAGGTGTCGCTCAGGTAGCGGCCCTTGAGCAGGTCCATCATGGTGGTCCGGCCGTCGCAGGCGGCCACCACGATGTCCGCCCGCACCTCCCGGCCGTCGCTCAGCCGCACCCCCACCGCGCGGTCGTCCTCGATCAGGACCTCCGTCACCTTGGCGTTGTACGTGATCTCGCCGCCCAGCCGCCGGTAGCGCTGCTCGATCGAGTTTGCCAGCCCCAGCGAGCCGCCCTCCGGTACCCCGGCCGACTGCCCGGCATGGCAGGCGAGTTGGAAGTAGTTGGGCAGCACCGGGAAGTTGGGGTGCTTCTCGTACAGGATGAAGTTGAACGCCTCCCGCAGCAGCGGGCTCCTGAACCGCGCCGAGTAGTCGCTCATCAGCACCGTGATCGAGCGCCGGATCACGTTGAAGTACGGCAGGAAGGAGGCCAGCATCCGCATCCGCTCCCACCGGCCCATCAGCCCGACCGGCTTGAGGAAGGGGTAACGGGCCAGGGCCAGGCGGAACTTGCGCAGCCCGGCGCAGAACTGCCGGATCTGCCGGGCGTCCTCGGGGGCGAGGTCCAGCAGGTGGGCCTCCAGCCGGTCCGGGTCGGAGTAGAAGTAGACCGCCCGGCCGTCCCGGGTGCGCACCACGTTGAAGACGTCGAAGTTGCGCATCCGCTTGCCCTGCAGTGCGCCGAGTTCGAGCCAGATCTGGTGCATCTCGTTGCCCGGGCCGCTGCCCAGCAGCCAGCTGACGCAGCAGTCGAAGGTGAACTCGCCGCGGTCCCAGCCGGTGCAGCAGCCGCCGGGGATCTCGTGCATCTCCAGGATCCGGGTGCGGTAGCCGTTCATCTGCGCGTAGCAGCCGGTGGACAGGCCGCCGAGTCCTCCGCCGATGATGACCATGCTCCGCCGGCCGTCGGTCGTCGTCCCGCTCACTCCGCAACTCCCACTTCCGCCACTTCGGCCCCCGCCACTCCCGCGTCCGCCGCTCCCCGGCCCGGCAGTCCCACGGTGGCCCGGCCGAGTTGCGGCAGGCGGCCCCACTTGCCCGGGTGCCAGGGTTCCCGGTTGTCGCTCGGCCAGGCCCGGAACGGCCGACCGAGCTCCTCGCACAGGTACTGCGCGGCGAACCGCCCGCTGGTGGCCGCCCGGATCAGCCCCCCGAGCGAGGTCCACTGGCCCGCCATGGAGAAGCCGCTCAGTCCGGGCAGCCGCATCCGGTCCCGGTTGACCAGCCGGTTGGCGGCGTCCTCGGCCTCGGAGAACGCCTGCCAGGCGAGGATGCTGCCGTAAGTGTTCCCGGTGAACCGCTCGGTGGTCACCGGCGACGCCACGTCCACGAGTTCGATCCGCCGGCCGAGCTCGGGGTACGTCCGCTCCAGGAACGCCCGGACGAACGCGGCGACTTCCTGCTTGCGCGCCCGGTAGGCCCGGCGGTCACTGGTCCGCAGGTCCTTCCAGGAGCGGTAGTCGCTGAAGTAGGTGCAGTGCAGCACCGACTTGCCCGGCGGCGCGAAGCCGTCCGCGTAGGAGGAGCGCAGTTGCACCACCAGGCTGCGCTGGAGCGAGCCGGGCAGCCGCTCGCCGTCCTCGGGCGTCAGCAGGTAGGTGGTGCTGTGCGGCTCGCCCTCGGGCAGCGGGCCGTCGATGCCGACGAAGGCGGAGACCACGGACGGGTACAGGTTGCCCGGCTTGTCCAGCAGTTCGCCGTACAGCTTCTCGGTGGCGGGGCTGGAGTAACGGCCCTCGAGCAGCCGGTCGAGCACCGTCGGGCCGTCGCAGGCAGCCACCACATGGTCGGCGAAGTGCCGTGATCCGTCCTTGAGTTCCACCCCGATCGCGCGCCCGTCCTCGACCAGGACGCGCTCCACCCGACGGCGGTAGCCGATCACCCCGCCGAGCGAGGTGTAGCGCTCCTCCACCGATCGGGCCAGGCCGAGCGAACCGCCCTGCGGGAAGCCGGCGTTGCCGTTGTGGGCGGCCGCCAGGGTGTAGAGGTACGGCAGCAGCGGGAAGCCGGCGGGCTCCTGGAGGAACATGTTGGGGAAGGCCCGCCGCAGCAGCGGGTCCTGGAAGCGCTCCGCGAAGCCGCTCATCGGGGTGGTCGCGGTGCGCCAGAACAGCCGGAAGGCGGGCAGTACGGTGCGCAGGGTGCGCAGCCGTTCCGCCGTGGTGCGCAGCGGCGGCGGGGTGAGGTCCCATGGCAGCTCGATCGCGACGTAGCGGCGCAGGTCCCGGCAGAACTCCCGGATCGGCTTGGCGTCGCCGGGCGCGAGAGCCAGCAGGTGGGCCTCCAGCCGGTCCGGGTCACCGTAGAAGGTGACGGCCCGGCCGTGTTCGTCGACGACGCGGTTGAAGGTGTCGAAGAGGGTCACCGACTTGCCGTCCAGGGCGCCGAGTTCGCTCCAGACCTGGTGGGCTCCACTGCCCTCGGCGGTGCCGATCAGCCAGTCGATGCAGTAGTCGAACAGGTAGCCGTGCCGGGACCACGCGGTGCAGCAGCCACCGGGCAGCACGTGTTTCTCGAAGATCCGGGTCTCCAGGCCGCTCATCTGCGCGTAGCAGCCGGCGGCGAGGCCGGCCAGGCCGGCCCCGATCACGATGACCCTGGGCGGGCCGGCGTCGGCCCGCTCCCGGTCGGACCAGTCCGGTCCGCGGTCAGCCGAGGACATCGGCGGTGCCTCCGGTCAGGATGGCGCCCGCCAGTTCGGCGTTGCGGACGGCGAACTCCCCGTCGAGCATCTCGGCGTGGGCGCCGTGCCCGACGTACACCGCGGTGCCCGTGGTGGAGGCGCCGTGCCAGGAGCCCGGTTCGCCACCCAGGTGCACGGAGAGCCGTTCCTGCTCGCAGACCACGTCCAACTGGGCCTTCACCGTCCCGGCGTTGGGGGTTCGACTGCTGAACTCCAGGTATTCCCTGGCCTGTTCGAGGGTCTCCTGGGCGACGATCCGGGAGCCGGTGTGCCGGTGCAGGTGCTCGTGGAGTTCGCGTTCGAAGACGGCCAGGTGCTCCTCGCCGAGGTCGAAGGCCTCGGTGACCCGGTAGGCGTCCAGCAGCAGCACCGAGGCCACGGTGCGTCCGCGCCGCTCCAGCTCCTTGGCGACCTCGAAGGCGAGGTTGCCGCCGAGCGAGTAGCCGAGCAGGACGTACGGCCCATCGGCGTGCAGTTGCTCGACCAGGTCCGCGTAGCGGGCGGTCTTGTCGTCGCCGGTCAGGTAGTTGAAGGAGGCGATCCGGTGCTCCGGCAGGTGCGCGGCGAGCTGCCGGTAGACCAGCCCGTGGCCGCCGGCCGGCGGGAAGCAGAAGACCGTACGGTCCTCGGGCGCCCCGGCGTTGAACCAGAGGTAGGCCTCGCCGCCGGCCAGCTCGCCGGTGATGATCTGCTCCACGGTGCGGGCCATTCCGTGCAGGGTGGTGACCTTGAACAGCTGGCCCACCGGGATGCTGATGTTGAACTCGCTCTGGAGGTGGTGGATCAGCTCGATGAGCCGGATCGAGCTGCCGCCGAGTTCGAAGAAGTCGTGCTGGAGGCCGACCTCGTCCAGTCCGAGCAGGTTCTGCCAGTGTTCGGCGACCCTCGTCTCGTAGAGCGTGACGGGCGGTTCGTGCTGGGCGGCCGCGGTGTCGGCCTTCGGCTCGGGCAGGGCAGCGAGGTCCACCTTGCCGTTCGGGGTGAGCGGCAGGGCGGGCAGCTCGGTGAGGTAGGAGGGGATCATCACGGTGGGCAGGTGCTCGGCCAGGTGGCGGCGCAGTTCGCGGCGGTCCAGCACGGTGCCCTCGGCGGGCACCACGTAGGCGGCGAGGACGGCCTCGCCCCTGGCGTCCTGGCGGACCGCCACGCAGGCCTGGGCGAGCTCCGGGCGGGCGGTGAGGTGGGCCTCGATCTCGCCCAGCTCGATCCGGTGGCCGCGGACCTTGACCTGGTTGTCGATCCGGCCGAGCAGGTGCACGGTGCCGGCGGTGTCCCAGTGGCCGAGGTCGCCGGTGCGGTAGAGCCGTAGGGGCGTTCCGTCGAGGTCCAGGGTGCGGAAGCGCCGGGCGGTCTGCTCCGGGTCGTTGGGGTAGCCGGCCGCGACGCCCGCGCCGCCGATCCACAGCTCGCCGGGCACGCCCACCGGGACGGGCTCGCCGTACGGGTCCAGGACGTACACCGCGCTGTTCGGGAACGGCCGGCCGATCGGCACCATCCTGCCGGGTTCCAGCCCGTCGGTCGCACCCTCGTAGTAGGTGCTGTCGACGCTGGCCTCGGTCAGCCCGTAGGAGTTGACCAGCCTGGTGTGCGGACCGCACAGGGCGCGCACCCGCTGGTGCTCGGCGGCCTTCCAGGAGTCGGAGCCGACGATCAGCAGCCGCAGGAAGTCCAGCGTCAGGCCCTCGCGCTCGCAGTGGGCCAGCAGCGCGCGGGCCACGGCGGGCACGAACTCGCCGCCGTCCACGGCCTCCTCGCGCATCACCCGGTAGAGCCGGGCCGTGTCGAAGAGCAGCTCGCGGTCGACCAGGACGAGGGTGCCGCCGGTGCTGAGCGCCCGGGCGAGGTCGCCGGAGAAGACGTCGAAGGCGGTGCCGGCCATCTGGAGGTGCACCCGCACGTCGGTGTCGAGCCGGTACTCGGCGCGCCAGCCGGCGGTGACGGCGGCCAGGTTGCGGTGGTCGACCCGGACCCCCTTCGGGCGGCCGGTGGAGCCCGAGGTGTGGATCAGGTAGGCGGCCCGGTCCGGGTCGGCGGCGGGCAGCGGCACGGCGCCCCCCAGCACGGGCCGGTCCAGGGCCTCCAGGGTGACCAGTTCGGCTGGCAGTTCGGCCGCGAGCGGGCGCCGCTGGTCGACCACCACCAGCGCCGCTCCGGCGTCCGCCACCTGGTAGGCGAGCCGGTCGGCCGGGTGTCCGGGGTCGAGCGGGAGGTAGGCGGCGCCCGCCCGCCAGATCCCCAGCAGGGTGGTGATCAGCTCGGGTGACTTGTCCAGGCAGACCGCGACCACCGAGCCCTCGCCGACACCGAGTTCGCGCAGCCGTACGGCGGTGCGCTGGGCCTGCCGTTCCAGTTCGGCGTAGGTCAGCCTGCGGACGCCGTCCCGGCCGGGCGCGACCACCGCGACGGCCCCCGGCCGCTCGGCGGCGGCCTTGGCGATCAGCTCCGGAACCGGGGTGCCGTGCTCGATCCGGCGCTCGGCGCCGCTGAAGGCGGTGAGGATCCGCCGCCGTTCCGCCTGCCCCAGCATCCGCAGCCGACCGACCGGCTCGCTCTCGGCTGCGCGGGTCATGGCGTCCAGCAGGTTGCGGTAGTGCTCGGCCAGCCGCTGGACGGTGGCGGGGTCGAAGAGGTCGGAGTTGTACTTGAAGACGCAGTGGAAGCAGCCGTCCGTGCGGTCCTCGTAGGCGGACAGCGTGAGGTCGAACTGGCCCTCTTCCTCGGGGAGTTCGATGTAGTCCAGGCGGTAGCCGAAGCGCTCCACGGCGACCTTGTGGGTGAGCAGGATGAACATCGCCTGGAACACCGCGGAACGGCTCGGGTCGTGCTGGAGGCCCAGCTGCTCGACCAGCAGCGGGAAGGGGTACTCCTGGTTGTCCAGCCCGCCGAGCACGCTCTCCCGCACCCGGGCCAGCAGCTCGGCCACGGTCGGCTCCCCGGCCAGGCTCACGTGCAGCGGCAGCGGGTTGACGAAGTAGCCGTAGACGGAGGCGAACTCCTCCTGGGTGCGGCCGGTGACCGGGCTGCCGACCACGATGTCCTGCTGCCCGGACCACCGGTTCAGCAGCAGGTAGTAGGCACCGAGCAGCACCATGAACGGGGTGGCGCCGTTGGCGCGGGCCAACTCGTGGACCCGGGCCGTCAGTTCGACGTCCAGTCGGAAGAACTCGGAGGCGCCGTTGTGGGTCTGGACGGGCGGGCGCGGCCGGTCGGTGGGCAGTGCCAGCACCGGCATCTCGGCCGGCAGGTGGCCGCGCCAGTAGTCGAGCATCCGCCGGGCCTCGGGGCCGGCCAGGAAGCGGTTCTGGCGGTTGAGGAAGTCCAGGTAGCGGGCGGGCACCGGGGGCAGGTCCGGGGTGCGCCCCTGCCGCAGCGCCTCGTAGACCTCGAACAGCTCCTCGATGAAGGTGAAGGTGGAGATCGCGTCCGAGACGATGTGGTGGACGGCCTTCATCAGCACCCAGCGGTCCGGGCCGCGCCGGAACAGCCGCAGCCGCACCAGCGGGTCCTCGGCGAGGTCGTACGGCCGCCGGTACTCGCGGACGATCAGGTCGTGGATCTCCTCCCACGGCCGGCCCTCGACGTCGAACAGCCCGGTGTCGGCCTCGACCTCCGCCCGGATGCGCTGGACCGGCCGGCCCTGCTCAGCGGTGAAGGCCGCGCGCAGCTCGGGGTGCCGGGCCACGAGGTGGCGGAAGGCCTCGAACATCAGCTCCGGGTCGAGTTCGGCGCGGACCTCGACGGCGCCGCCGATGTTGTACGCGAAGCCGTCCGGGTGCAGCAGCCGCAGGAACCAGAGCGCCTGCTGGTTGTGGGTGAGCGGGAAGCGGGACTCGTCGGTGTACAGCTCCACCTCGGCCTCGGCCGGGCCGCCGTCGGCGGCGAGCCGCTCGGCCAGCCCTTCGGCGAGCAGGTCCACCAGGTCGCCGACTGTGCCGTTGCTGAGCAGGGCCACCACCGGCAGGGCGACGCCCAGTTCGCCGTGCACCCGGGCGCGCAGCTCCATCGCGAGCAGCGAGTCCAGGCCGTGCGCGCCGAGCCTGGTCTCCTCTTCGATCCGCTCGGCGCCGATCCGCAGCACGGCCGCGGCGGCGGCGGTGAACCGTTCGGTGACCAGTTCCCGGCGGGCCTGGGGGCCGGCCGCGCGGTAGGCGTCGAGAAAGCCGCCGGTCTCGGCCGGGGCCTGCTCGGCGGCGCTCGCCGCCAGGTCGGCGACCAGCGGCGGCGGCGCCGGGTACCAGGCGAGGAAGGTCGGCCAGTCGACCACGGTGGCGACCAGCAGTTGGGCGCGGTCCTGGCCGAGGACGCGCTCCAGGACGGCCGTTCCGGCGTCCGGCGGCAGGGAGCTCATGCCGCGGGCGTCGCGGTAGTGGGCGACCAGGCCCAGTTCCTCGATCATGCCGGTGGCCCACGGGCCCCAGTCCAGACTGAGCCCCGGCAGCCCCTCGGCCCTGCGGTGGTGGGCCAGGGCGTCCAGGAAGGCGTTGCCGGCCGCGTAGTTGGTCTGCCCCGCGGTGGTGAGCAGCGAGGCGACGGAGGCGAACAGCACGAAGTGGTCGAGCGGTTCGTCGCGCAGCAGCCGGTGCAGCAGGTGGCCGCCGATCACCTTGGGGGCGTAGCCGGCGTCGAAGGCCGTACGGTCCATCTGGGCGAGCAGGGTGTCCTTGACCTGCCCGGCGAGGTGGAACACGCCTCGGATGGGCGGGAGTTGGCGCTGCCGGTAGTCGGCGAGCCAGTCCGCGAGAGCGGTCTCGTCGGTGACGTCGACCTGGGCGAGCAGGGGTTCGGCGCCGAGCGCCTGGAGTTCACGCAGGAAGGCGATCCGCTCGCCGGCGGGGGTGTCCGGGTCGGTGTGCGCCCACGCGGAGCGCTCGGGCAGGGCGGTGCGGCCGACCAGGATCAGCCGCCGGGCACCGCGCCGGACGAGGGTGCGGCAGAGCAGTCGGCCGAGGGCACCGAAGGCGCCGGTGACCAGGTAGCTGCCGTCGGGGCGCAGGACCGGCGGCAGCGGGCGGGTGAGGCCCTCGGCCTGCCGCAGCCTGCTGGTGAGCCGGGTGCCGGCCCGCAGGGCGATCTCCTGCTCGTCCCGGGCGGCGAGTTCGGTGAGCAGCGCCTCGGCCTGGTCGGCGGCGTCGACGGCCGGGTCGAGGTCGATCAGGGTGCCGCGCTGGGCGACCAGTTCCTGCTGCCACAGCACCCGGCCGATGCCCCAGGCGGGGGCGCCGAGCGGCTCGACCCGGTCGCCGGGGGCGGCGGCCTGGGTGCCCCGGGTGACGATGTGCAGCCGGCCCTCGGGGCGGGCGGCGGGCAGGGCCTGGGCGAGGGTGATCAAGGAGTAGGCGCCGAGGGTGGCGAGCGGGCCGAGCCGGTCGGCGCCGGCGGTGGCCAGGGCGGGCTGGTCGAGGTTCCAGAGGTGGACGACGGTGCCGAAGCCTGGGTCGAGGTCGGCGAACAGCTTCCGGACGTCCTCGGCGGAGTCGGGCCGGACGGTCGAACGTCCCTCCCCGTGCCGGTATTCGTCGCCGGGCCGGACCAGATGGCAGCGGGCGCCGCGAGCGGCGGCCAGTGCGGCGAGCCGATCGCCGAGGCCGTCCTCGTCGGCGAAGAGCAGCAGGTCTCCGGGGGCCTCGTCGGCGGCCGGCCGGGCGGCTTCGACCCAGCCGACCTCGGTGAGCCAGCCGTCGATGGTGGCGAGCCCGACGGAGGCCGGGGCCTGGGCGACGTCGGCCACCCGGAAGCCGGTGACCCTGCCGACCGGGGTGCCGTCCTCGGTGTACAGCGCGAGGTCGCCGACGAGTTCCTCGCCGCTGTCCCGGGTGACGGTGGCGTGCACCCAGAGCGGGCGGTCGCCGATCTCGTCGAGCCGGACCTCGTCGATCGAGACCGGGAGCCGGACGCTGCCGTCCTCGGGCGTCTCCAGCCGGGTGGCCAGCAGGGTCTGGAAGCAGCCGTCCAGCAGCACCGGGTGCAGGTGGTGGTCGGCCGCGTCCGCACCGAGCTGCGCCGGAGGCCTGACCCGGGCCAGCGCCTCGCCGGGGCCCGTCCACACCTCGGCGATGGCCTGGAACGCGGGCCCGTAGTCGTAGCCGCGCCCGGCCAGCCGCCGGTAGCAGTCCGGGCCGTCGAGGTGCCGACCCCGGGTCCGCAGGGCGTCCACGTCCAGCGCGGGCCCGTAGGAGCGGCGCTGGCCGGTGCGGACCCGGCCGCTCGCGTGCACGCTCGGCTCGCCGCCGGCCGGGGTGGAGGCGACGGTGAAGCGGGCGTCCTCCGGTGCGTAGCCGAGCTGGACGGGGACGGGCTCGCTCTCGGAGAGGAACAGGGCCCGGTTCAGCTCGACCTCGGCCAGCGTCACCTCGGTGCCGCCGGTCAGGGTGCGGACGGCCTGGGCGGCCATCTCCAGGTATCCGGCGGCCGGGAAGACCACCTGGCCCTCGATCCGGTGGTCGGTCAGGTAGGGCAGCCGCTCGGGGTCGAGCGGGCTGGTCCAACCGGGCTGGGCGCTCGCGGTGCGGCGGCCGAGCAGCGGGTGGTCGAGCTGCCCGAGCCGGACCTGCTCGACCGGCTTGGGCTCCACCCAGTAGCGGTCGCGCCGCCACGGGTAGGTCGGCAGCGGCACCGGGCGGCCAGCCGGGTGCAGCGCGTCCCAGCTCAACTCGACGCCGAGGGTGTGCAGTTCGGCGAGGCTGCGGGCGAGGCGCTCGGGCTCGTCCTGCTGCCGGCGGATCGACGGCACGGTGTGCGCCTGCTCCGCGCACTCGCGGATCGCGTGGCCGAGCACCGGGTGCGGGCCGAGCTCCAGGAACAGCCGGTGGCCGTCCTCGGCCATCCGCTCGACGGCGGCCCGGAAGCGGACCGGGTTGCGGACGTTCTGCCACCAGTACTCGCCGTCCAGCTCCGGCCCGCGGGCGAGCCCCTCGCGGGCGGTAAGGTAGAGCGGTAGCCGCGCCTCCTGCGGCTTGATGGCGGCGAGCGCGGCCACCAGCTCGTCCCGGATCGGGTCCATCCGCACGCTGTGGTAAGGGACTTCGACGTCCAGCAGGCGGGCGAAGACGCCCTGCTGCCGCAGTTCCTCGGCCAGCGCGCCCAGCGCCTCGGCGTCCCCGGCCAGGGTCACCGCGGAGGGGCTGTTGACCGCTCCGAGCGAGACCTCGGAGCGGTACGGGCGGATCCGGCGCTCCACCTCGGCCTCCGGCAGGCCGACCGCGAGCATGGTGCCGGTGCCGGCCAGGCGCTGCTGGAGCCGGCTGCGGGCGAGCACCACCCGCACGGCGTCGGCCAGGTCGTACACCCCGGCCTCGTGGAACGCGGCGACCTCGCCGGTGCTGTGCCCGACGACCGCGTCGGGACGCAGGCCGTGGCTCCGCCAGAGCGCCGAAAGTCCCACCTGGACGGCGAAGTTGGCGGGCTGGGCCAGCCAGGTCTCGGCCATCCGGGAGTCCGCCTCGTCACGGCCCAGCTCGGTCAGCAGCGACCAGTCGGCCTGCGCCCGGATCTCCCGGTCGACGGCCTGCACGGCCTCCCGGTAGACCGGCTCGTGCTCGTACAGCCCCCGGCCCATCCCCCACCACTGCGGGCCCATGCCGGTGAACACCCAGGCCAGTCGGCGCTGCCCGCGCTCCCGGGCCCGGCCCTGGACCACCCGGGGGTGCTCCTCGCCGCGCCCGTACGCAGCCAGTGCCTCGTCCAGGTCCTCCCGGGTGGAGTAGACCACCCCGAGCCGCTCGGGGAGGTGCTGGCGACGGTGCGCCAGGGTGTGGCCGAGGTCGGCCAGGGACGCCCCGTCGGCGAGCTCCTGCCGTACGGCTGCGGCCAGTTCGGCCAGTCCGGCGGCGTCCTTGGTGCTCAGCGGCAGGACCGTGCGGGCCGGCTGGGCCGCCGGCGCGGCGGGGGCGGGCCGCGGCGGCTCCTCCAGCAGGACGTGGGCGTTGGTGCCGCCGAAGCCGAAGGAGTTGACGCCGGCGCGGGCCGGGCCCCGGTGCTCGGGCCAGTCCGTCGGGGCGGTCGGGATCTCGAACGGCAGCGCGTCCAGGTCGATGCCGGGGTTGGGCCGCTCCAGGTTGAGGTGCGGCGGGATGCGGCGGTGCTTGATCGCGAGCGCGGTCTTGATCAGCCCGGCGACGCCGGCCGCCGCCTCGGTGTGCCCGATGTTGGTCTTGACCGAGCCGACGTAGCAGCGGTCCCCGGCGCGCCGGCCGATGCCGAGCACCCGGCCTAGGGCGGCGGCCTCGATCGGGTCGCCGACCGGGGTGGAGGTGCCGTGGGCCTCGACGTACTGGAGGCTGCCGGGCTCCACCCCGGCCTCGGCGCAGACCCGCTCGATCAGGGTGACCTGGGCGTCCGCGCTGGGGACGGTGATGCCGTTGGTGCGGCCGTCCTGGTTGACGCCGGTGCCGAGGATGACGGCGTGCACCGGGTCCCCGTCGCGCAGCGCGTCGGAGAGCCGCTTGAGCACGACCACGCCGACGCCCTCGGCCCGGACGTAGCCGTCGGCGGAGGCGTCGAAGGCGCGTGAGCGGCCGTCCGCGGACAGGAAGCCGCCCTTGGTCTCGGCAATCGTGTACTGCGGCGCCATGTGCAGCAACGCCCCACCGGCCAGGGCGAGTTCGGTCTCGCCGCGGAGCAGGCTCTGGCAGGCGAGGTGGACCGCGACCAGCGAGGAGCTGCAGGCGGTGTCGATCGAGACGCTGGGCCCGCGGAAGTCGAAGCAGTGCGAGATCCGGTTGGACACCATCGTCATCATGGTGCCGGTGGCGGTGTGCGCCGCGATGGTGGCGAAGTCGAGGTCGGCGAACTGGAGGATCTTCCAGTCGAGGGTGAAGGCGCCCATGTAGACGCCGACTTCCCGGCCGGCCAGCTCGCCGGGGCGCAGCCCGCCGTCCTCCAGGGCCTCCCAGCTGACCTCCAGGAGCTTGCGCTGCTGCGGGTCCATGTGTTCGGCCTCACGCGGGCTGATCCCGAAGAAGTCGGGGTCGAAGGTGTCGAAGCCGTCGATGTAGCCGCCCCGGCCGCCGATCAGCCGTCCCGGCTTGGCCCGGTCCCGACTGCCCAGTGTTCCGGTGTCGTAGCGGTCGGCGGGCGTCTCGGTGAGACAGTCCCGGCCCTCGATCAGGTTGCGCCAGTAGGAGCGGTGGTCGTTGGCGTGTCCCGGCAGGCGGCAGCCGATACCGGTGATCGCGATGCGTTCGCGGGGCGCGGCGAAGGGCGAGGAGGTCATGATCCAATCCGGGGGTGACGGCGTGGCGCCGGGGACACGGGCAAGTGGGAAAGCGGCCTCTCGGGGGCCGGGTTCAGACGGACTGCTCGGTGGTCTTCGCCCGGCGCCAGGGGTGCAGCAGGGTGGCGCCGAGTTCACCGGTGGTGGGGAACGCGGCCGGGTCGGTGAGGCCGACGGCCTTCGGCACTCTGCCGGGCCGCCAGGTGAAGCTCCCGAACACGTGGTCCCAGAGCGAGAGGTCGGAGGCGTAGTGGCCGGCTTCGGCGAGGTCGGTGCTGTGGTGCAGGCGGTGGAGTTCCGGCCCGGCCAGGACGTGGCCGAGCGGGCCGATGCGGACTTCGATGTTGGCGTGGACGAAATACCCCTGAGCCAGGACGAATATTCCGACCACGAACACTGAATCCGGCGAGAATCCGATCAGCGCCAGCGACAGTTGGACCACGGACTGCGCGACGAACACGTCCAGGAAATGATTCACGCCGTTGTTCGCGACGTTCACCTTGTCCGGGACGTGGTGCACCCCGTGCAGCCGCCAGAGCCACCGGTTGCGGTGGGACCAGCGGTGCACGAGGTAGTCGCCGAGCGAGCCGACCAGCAGCGCGAGTGGGATCTCCATCGCGAACGGCAGCGCCGGATGGGCCGGGCCGAGTATCTCCACCAGCGCCGCCACCAGCCCCTGGGCCAGTGCCCCGCCGACCATGCTCAGCACGAAGTAGACGCTGTACCAGCCGAGTTCACGTCGACTCGGGTGCCAGTCGGTCCGGTACGGGATCACCCGTTCCAGGACCGCCAGATATCCGAGGACGGCGACCAGGAAGAGCGGGGAGACCCGGTCCGGCGCCCAGTGGAAGTGCAGGGTTGCGACGGCCGTGCACAGCACACCCAGGAGCAGTAGCGGATGGGCGAGCCGGCGGGCAATGGCTGACAGCACGCGCCCCCCGTTCTTCGCGGACTAACAACTGGAAACGTCAGAGACTCTAGCGGCAGACACGCGCCGTGACAGTCATTCGACGTGTTAACTCCATGAATGACCCGATCGGCGGACTATACGCTCACGAAGTTGACGTTTGTACGGCGCGAAAGGGGCGCATTTTCGAGAACGGCGGGAGTTGACGGTGTGACAGGACCGCTGTGCGGGGTGCCGGGCGCTGGCGCGCCCCCTCTCGCGCCGCCGCGCACGGCGCCCGATCCGGCCACATCGGACGACGGTCGCCGCCGGAGGGTCACGGAGCGCCGCCGGGTCAGGAGCGGGCCGGCTCCGCCAACCGGTGTGCGGCACGGGGCGCGTGCGCCGCGAGACGATCGCGCAGACCGCGCAGTTCGTACTCGACCAGCGCGGGCAGGGCCGTCGCGCCGGTCGCCTCCAGGGCCGGGCCGAGCAGGTCGACGGCCGCCGCCGGGTCGTGCGCGCAGACGTGGCAGTCCGCCGCCCGGACGGTGAAGAGGAGGCGACTGGAGGGAAGTTGGTCAGGACCGAGCAGGCCGAGGGCGGTCTCGGTGGCGTCCAGTGCCCGGCGGGCCAGCCGGGGGTCGTCGGTGGCCGCGGCGACGTCGCGCAGCGCGGCGGCCGCGGCGGACTCGACCCGCATCCGCATCGAGGCGATGGAGAGCCAGGGCACGTCGACCTCGTCCTGCGCGCCGATGTGGTCCAGGTGCGCCCGGGCCAGGCCGATCTGCCGGACGGTCGCCCGTACGTCGCCGGTGAGCGCGTACGCCCGGGCCCGGCTGATCCGTCCCATCGCCCCGGCCCAGTGCCGGCCCGGCGCGATCTGCTCCATCTCGCGGGCGTAGCCGAGGGCGGCGACCGGGTCCCCGTCCAGCCGGGCCAGGATGCTCATGTCGCTGAGCGTGCCGACCTGGGTGGCCTGGTCCGCGGCCAGTCCGGCCCAGGTGAGGGCGCGGTCGTAGCTGGCCATCGCGGTGGCGTTGCGGCCGTCCTGCATCCGCAGCGCGCCGGCCGCGTGGGCGTGCTCGGCGGCCAGCCGGACCAGCGGGCCGCGCTGCGCGGCGGGGGCGGTGGCGAGCCGGGCGAGCACGGCGCGCAGGGTGCGCTCGACGGCGGCGGCCAGGACCGGCCGGTCGCCGGTCTCACCGGAGCGCAGGTGGGCGGCGAGCAGCCCGGTCAGGGCGTGCGCGGTGACGGCGTCCAGCGGGCGGGCGGCGGCCCGGCCGCCGAGCGTCTCGGGGGCGCAGAACTCGGCGTGCAGATCGCCGAGTTCCCCGGGCTCCGGGACGGGACAGCCCTCGGCGCCGTGCAGCGGGCAGAGCAGGCCGTAGTCGGGCAGCCGCAGCGGAGCGGGGGCCGGCAGCGGGGCGGGCGGGCCGGACGGGGCCCCGCCCGGCAGCGGGGGCCGGAGCAGGGCGGGCGAGAAGGCGTTGACGTGGCAGAGTTCGGCGCTCTCGGCGCGCTGGCAGGCGGCGCTCAACTCACCGGCGGCACCGAGGAGGTCGTCGATCCGGTCGGCGGTCCTGGGGGTGACCCGGCGGGCACCGTGCTCGATCTTGCTGACCGCGGTGTGGTCGTAACCGATCCCGGCGCCGAGCTGCGCCTGGGTGAGGCCGGCCCGGCGCCGCCAGTGCCGCAGCCGGGCGCCGAACTCCCGCCAGGCCTCCTGGCCCCGGCCGGTCGGCGGTGCCGGCACCGCCGCCGCGGGGGCCACACGGTTGCGCTGCACGGCTGCCTCCCCGGGCGCGTCGTCCCCGGCCGCTCGCACGGCCGCCGACGATTCCAGTGGTTCCGACGACTCCGATGACGAGGACGGTACTCGATCGACACCCGCGCCGTACATGACGTGGTCTCAACCACGTGAGAAAAACCCCAGCTTGACGCAAAGAAGGGCCTGCCGCCTTGACGAAATTCGCCAAGTCCTTGCCTCGAGCGCACCAGGCATTGACCTGAGCATGACGTCGTGTGAGGGTTCGGGCACCCGAGCGCGGACGGCCCGCACGGCCGTCCCCCGGACGCGGCCCTGCGGTGCGCCACCAGTCCTGGTCGTCCGCGGTCGAGGACCCCCACATGCGAGGAGCCTCGATGCAACGCAGAGTTTCCGCACGCCGGCTGCTGACCACGGCGACCACCCTGACCGTACTGGCCGGCATGATCGCCGCCACCGCGGGCCCGGCCGGCGCCGCACCCGCCCCCTCCCCGACACCGCCCAGCGCCCTGGCCGCCGCGGTGAACGCGGCCGACGCCGCGGCCGCGGCCGGCCTGGACGCCCTGGCCAAGGGCCCCGACGAGACCTACGAACGCAAGGCCGTCACCCCGTGGGTGGGCGGTCTGTACTCGGTGGCGTACGAGCGCAGCTACCGCGGCCTGCCGGTGGTCGGCGGTGACGCGGTGGTCCTGGCCGACGGGCAGGGCAAGGTCCGCGCCCTGCAGTCGGCCGCCCCCGGCCCCGTCGGCGGCTCGGTCACCCCGCAGGTCGGCGCCGACCAGGCGGAGCGGACCGCCCGCACCGAGTTGCCCGCCGTGGACTCGGTGGAGTCCCGTCGCCTGGTCGTCCGGGTCAAGGACGGCAGCAGCCGCCTCGCCTGGGAGACCGTCCTCACCGGCCACCGGGGCAGCGCACCCAGCCGCCTGCACGTCTTCGTCGACGCGGCGACCGGCGAGGTCGTCGACCGCTACGACGACGTGCGCGCGGGCACCGTCAACAGCGAGTGGAACGGCCCCTCCCCGGTCACCATCAGCACCACCGGCTCCGGCGGCTCGTACTCGCTGCGCGACCCCAACCGGCCCGGCCTTTCCTGCTCCGACTACGGCACCGGTCAGGTGTTCTCCAAGTCGGGCGACTCCTGGGGCACCGGCAGCGCCTCCAGCAAGGAGACCGGCTGCGGGGACGCCATGTTCGCGGCCCAGAAGGAATGGGACATGCTCCGCGACTGGCTGGGGCGCAACGGGCACAACGGCAACGGCGGCAGCTGGCCGGTCAAGGTCGGCCTCAGCGACGTCAACGCCTACTGGGACGGCTCGACGATATCCATCGGCCACAGCCAGGCCAACAAGTGGATCGCCGCCATCGACGTCGTCGGCCACGAGTTCGGCCACGGCATCGACCAGTACACCCCCGGCGGCGCCAACAACGAGTCCGGCCTGGGCGAGGCCACCGGCGACATCATGGGCGCGCTCACCGAGGCCTACGCCAACGAGCCCGCCCCCTACGACTCCCCGGACTACACCGTCGGCGAGATGATCAACCTGGTCGGAAACGGCCCGATCCGCAACATGTACAACCCCTCCCTGGTGAGCAACAACCCCAACTGCTACTCGGCGTCGATCCCGCAGACCGAGGAGCACGCGGCGGCCGGCCCGCTGAACCACTGGTTCTACCTGCTCGCCGAGGGCTCCAACCCCGGCGGCGGCAAGCCCACCAGCCCCACCTGCAACAACTCCTCCGTCACCGGCATCGGGATCAAGGACGCCGGCCGGGTCTTCTACGGCGGCATGCTGCTCAAGACCAGCGGCATGACCTACAAGCGCTACCGCACCGCCACCCTGACGGCGGCGAAGAGCCTGGACGCGAGCTGCACCTTCTTCAACCGGGCCAAGGCCGCCTGGGACGCCGTCAGCGTCCCCGCGCAGAGCGGCGACCCGTCCTGCACGCCGTCCGGCACCAACGACTTCTCGCTCTCGCTCGGCCCGGCCTCCGGCTCCGTCCAGCCCGGCACCTCGACCTCGTCGACCGTGAGCACCGCCGTCACCTCCGGCACCGCCCAGACCGTCGGCCTGGCCGCCTCCGGCCTGCCCTCGGGCGTCACCGCGAGCTTCAACCCCTCGTCGGTGCAGGCCGGTTCGTCCTCGACACTGACCCTGTCCGCCTCTGCGGCGGCCGTGGCCGGGACGTACCAGATCACCGTCACCGGCACCGCAGGCGCCACCACCCACACCGCCCAGTACGGCCTGACCGTCGGCGGCGGGGGCAACCCCGGCGGGCCCGCGCCCGACATCGACGTCGCCAGGATCCAGGCCCACCTGTCCCAGCTGAACACCATCGCCAACCAGAACGGCGGCCACCGCCGGGCGGGCAGCGCCGGACACAGCCAGTCGCTGGCGTACATCAAGGGCAAGCTCCAGGCCGCCGGCTACAGCGTCACCGAGCAGACCTGCACCTCCTGCACGTACCAGTCCGACAACCTGATCGCCGACTGGCCCGGCGGCCCGTCCGACCAGGTCACCATGTTCGGCGCCCACCTGGACAGCGTCTCGGCCGGGCCCGGCATCAACGACAACGGCTCCGGCTCGGCGACCCTGCTGGAGAACGCGCTCGTGCTCGCCCAGCAGAACCCCAGCCTGACCCGGCACGTCCGGTTCGCCTGGTGGACCGGCGAGGAGCAGGGCATGCAGGGCTCGCAGTCCTACGTCGGCCGGCTGAGCTCCGCCCAGCGCTCCGCGATCAAGGCGTACTACAACTTCGACATGATCGGCTCGACCAACGCCGGCTACTTCATCAACAACCTCGACTCCACCGCCGCCGCGCCGATGAAGGCCTACTGGGACTCGCTGAACCTCAAGCCGGAGGAGAACGTCGAGGGCCAGGGCCGCTCGGACGACTACTCCTTCCAGCAGGCCGGCATCCCGACCTCGGGCTACGCGGCCGGCGCCAGCGACACCAAGACCTCTGCGCAGGCGGCCAAGTGGGGCGGCACCGCGGGCCGTTCCTACGACTCCTGCTACCACTCGTCCTGCGACACCACCGGCAACGTCGACGCGACGGTGCTCAACCGCAACGCCGACGGCGTGGCGTACACCATCTGGAAGACCTCGGTCGGCGGCAGCACGCCCACCAACGACTTCTCCGTCTCGGTGAACCCGACCACCGCCACCGTCAAGCCCGGTGAGACCGCCACCGCGACGGTCGCCACCTCGACCACCTCCGGCACGGCCCAGACGGTCAACCTGACCGCCTCGGGCGCCCCGGCCGGCGTGACGGTCGCCTTCAACCCGTCCTCGGTGCAGTCCGGCGGCTCGGCGACGCTCACCGTCGCCACCTCCGCCTCGACCGCCGCCGGCACCTACAGCATCACCCTGACCGGGACCGGCTCGGCCACCCACAGCACCAGCTTCTCCCTGGTGGTGGGCAACGGCCCGACCGACCCGGGCGGTACCTGGACCCCCGGCACCACCTACCAGGCGGGTGACGTGGTGACCTACGACGGGGTCGGCTACCGCTGCCTCCAGGGCCACACCGCCCAGGTCGGCTGGGAGCCGCCGATCGTGCCCGCGCTCTGGCAGCAGGTGTGATCAAGGTGTTCTGACACCCGGTGAAGCCGCTGCGCCGCGGTCCGTCGAGGGGACGGGCCGCGGCGCAGCCGTGTTGGGTCGGGGCGGGCACTCAGCCGGCGTGGAAGGCCACCCGGACACCGGCATCGACCGGGAGGACCAGCACGTTGCCGGTCTCCCAGAGCCATCGCCGCGGGATCAGGAACATCCGGTTGTCGGACTGCGCCAGCAGCCGCAGGCCCTCGTAGCGGTAGTGGAAGTGCGACCCGGCCCCCGCGTCCGGCAGTGGCGTCTCCCGCACCCCGGGCCAGTCCAGCGCGAGCGGCTCCGAGGTGTCGAGCAGGACGGCCGGCCGCACCTGGAGGTTGTGGGAGAGCGCTTCGGCGTCGGCCGCCCCCTTCTGCTGGGCGTAGCTGCCGACCGCCCAGTACGCGCACAGCGCGAGGATCGCCACCGTGACGCCCAGCGCCACCCGCTCGCCCGCCGCGGGGAACGGCGCGCCGGTGCCCCGCACGTACAGCAGCCGCGCCAGGAGGGCGAACAGCAGCCCGCCGCCGATCAGCAGTGGGGTGCCCATCGGGCCGGCGTCGATGACCTCGAACCCCGCCGCCAGGCCGAGCGCCAGCAGCGCGACCACCGGCAGGACGGCGGTGACGCACACCCGGCGCAGCACCCGGGAAGCGTCCGCACCGCGGCGGGCGGCGCCGGACACCAGCGGGAACGCCAGGGCCGCCACCAGCACCCCGCTGAGCGCGACCCCGACGGGCATGTAGAGCGCCGGGGAACTGCGCAGGAGCAGTTCCTGGGTGGATAAGCCGATCGTCTCGGCGTCGATGCCGAAGTAGCCGTAGAGCGCGTCGGTGTAGGCGTAGCCGAAGAAGAAGAGCAGTGCGGTGACGAAGGTGGTCGGGGCGATCCAGCCCGCGAGCGTGCTGATCCAGCCGCGCCACGGGCTCGCGGCCGGCCGCTCCTCGGCGTCGGCGGGCCGGTCCTCCGCTTCAGCGGGCCGGTCCTCGGCATCGGCGGGCCGGTCCTCCCCGGCAGGGCTCAGGGGGTGCTCCCGGTCCCGGTCCCGGTCCCCCCGTTGCCCTGGTACGGGGTTCCGCTCCCGCCGGGGCTCGTCGATCCGCCGGTCGGACCGGTCTTGCCGGTGGTGGGCACGCCCGGGCTGGGAGACGCCGTACCGGTGATCTCCCCCACGGCCTTGAGCTCCCGGCTCTCCCCTCCGATGGCCACCGTGTAGCAGATCGGTCGACTCGCTCCGCTCGACGTCGGGAGGGTGAACTCCAGCGGTTCGCTGCCGTGGTCGGTCACGGTCACCGCGGCCTGACTCGGGGTGGCGTGCTCGGCGTTGTGCGTGCAGTCGGTGACGTCACTGACGAGGGCCTGGACCGGTTTGGGCGAGGAGCTCCTCAACGTGACGACGGCCCTCTTGCCGGAACCCCGCGCACTGGCGGACACCGCGCCGGCGTCCTGGAAGCTCGCCTCGGTCTCGCGGGCCTTGGTCCGCTGGTCGTCGGGCTGGGGGCTGGAGGTCTGCCCGTTGCCGTTCTGGCCGTTGCCGTTCTGACCGGAGCCGCCGCCACAGGCCGCCAGGGCCGGTACGAGCAGGGCGGCCACCAGCCACCGGGCCGCTCGGCCGGTCGGGCCGCCTCCGAAGTGCCGGTTCCCGGGCATGCGTTCTCCCATCCGCGCAGCGATCAGGGCCGTTCGGCCCCGCCGCACGGTACTCGGACGGGTGCCGTGCGGCGGGGTGCCGCGCTGCCCGGGCCGCCGCCCGCCGCCCGGTCGGCGCAACCCGGGCCGGGGGCGCCCTGGCATAGAGTCGGTCGGCACGGACGAACCGTCAGCAGACCGGAAGGAAACACCCCGTGAGCACGGACACCCGCCCGGTACCGGAACTGGCCGCCGAGGTCGTCGAGCAGTGGCGGGCCGAGGAGGCCGAGCTCGTCGACCTGCTGGCCCGCACCCAGCGCGGCGTCGGTGGCGTCGCCGCCTTCCGGCTCGGCCCGACGCCGACCGTCCTGGTCACGGACCCGGCCGCCGTGCAGCACGTCCTGGGCCGCCATCCGGACCGGTACGTCAAGCGCTCGCACCGCGCCCGGATGCTGGTCGGGGACGGCGTGCTGTCCGCCGCCGGGGACGCCTGGAAGCGTCAACGGCGGCTGCTGCAGTCGCAGTTCACCGGCACCGGGATGCGCCGCTACGAGCAACGGATCGCCGCGGCGGCACAGCGCACCGCCGAGCGCTGGGCGGGGTACCGGCGCACCGGGGAGACCTTCGACCTCGGCGAGGAGATGCGCCGCTTCGCCCTGGACACCGTCTGGCGGGCGCTCACCGGGCTGCCGCTGGACGACCGGACGGACCACGAACTCCGGTCGGTGGAGCGGGTGGTGGCCGCGATGCCGAAACTGCCGACCGACGCGGCGGACGCCCGGGACGCCGTCGCCGGGGACCTCGCCCGGATCGACGCGGTGGCCCACGCGGCGATCGACGCGGCACGCTCGGCCGGCCCGACCGACGAGCCCGGAGTGCTCCGGGTGCTGGTCGAGGCGGGCGAGCGGTACCCCGAGTACACCGACCGGCTGATCCGCGACGAGCTGGTCACCCTGCTCGTCGCCGGCCACGAGACCACGGCCACCACGCTCACCTGGCTCTTCCTGCTGCTCGACCGCCACCCCGGGGCCCGGACGGCCGATCCGCAGGCGCTGGTGAGCGAGACCCTGCGGCTCTACCCCTCCGCCTGGCTGCTCCCCCGGCACGCCGTCGAGGACGACGTCATCGCCGGGCACCGCGTCGCCGCCGGGACGGACGTGCTGGTCTGCCCGTACCTCACCCACCGCGACCCGGCGCTGTGGCCCGACCCGGAGCGCTTCGACCCGGACCGCTTCGCCCCCGGCGCGGACCGCCCCGGGCAGCTCGGCGCGTACTTCCCGTTCGGCCTCGGCGCCCGCGCCTGCCTGGGCACCCAGTTCGCGCTGCGCGAGACCACGGCGCTGCTGGAACTCCTGCTGCCGATGGGGCCCCTGGCATTCCGCTCGCGGCCGGCGGGGGCGGCGTACAGCATCACGGTGCGGCCGGACGGGCCGACGCCGGCGGTGCTGGGCTGAGGCGGGCCCGAAGACGTGTGCAACCTTCCGGGCCCGCGCCGCATTGATCGGGTGGACCGGCCCGGCTGTCGACCGACCATCCGTCTCGGCATAGGCTGATCCGCGCCCGAACGGACTCTCGTCCGGCCTCGGGCCCGCGGGCCGATCCGCCGAATGGGACAGGCCCGCGGCAGACGAAGGATCGCAGGGGGGACGGAAGCGTGTTCGAGGAACACCGGGACAACAGGCACGAAGGTCATCAGGAGTACGACCAACTCGCCGCCGACGACGTCGACTACGACCTCGACGACCTCGACGGCCCGGACCGCGACGAGGACGGTGGCGGTGGGGGCCGGCGCGGCTCGACCGCGCGCCGGGTCGTGATGGTGACGGCCGGCGGGGTGTTCGCCGCCCTGCTGGCGGTCGGCGGCTACGGCGCCTACAACGTGCTGAACGCCGTGACGGACAACGACCCCTCCGGCGGCGGCCACCAGGGCTCCGCCACCGTGGCGAAGGCCCCGCAGGACCCGCCGACCGCCGAGCAGGCCGAGGCGGCGGCCAAGGAGTTCCTGGCGGCCTGGAGCCGCGGCGACATCGCCGCCGCGGCCGGCCTGACGGACCACCCGGAGAGCGCCCGCGCCGCGCTGGCCACGTTCCACGAGCAGGTGGGCGCCCGCTCGCTCGCGCTGACCGGGACGGGCCGCGCGCCGGCCGACACCCCGAGCGAGCCGGCCCTCGGCTTCCGGGTGAAGGCGGAGTTCGAGGGCATCCCGGACGCCTGGGAGTACGACAGCGTGCTGAGCTTCGTCCGATCCCAGGACGGGCGGCCCGTGGTGCGCTGGAAGCCCTCGGTGATCCACCCCCAGCTCGCCCCGGGCCGGACCATCGCGGTGAAGGCGCTGCCCAACGCCGTGTCCAAGCCCACCGACCGCAAGGGCCGGCCGCTCGACGCCTTCCCCTCGCTGCGCGCCGTCCTCCCCCAGATCACCCCGCCGGAGGGCAGCACCACCGCGCCCGGCCAGGCCGTGGTGCTCTCGGGCGCGGGCGGCGGCGCGGAGGCGGAGCAGCTGTTCGTGCTGACCCCGCCGACCGCCCCGAAGGTCAGGCTCACCCTGGACGCCGACCTCCAGCAGGCGGCCGAGGAGGCGGTCAAGCAGCAGTCGGCGAACGGCAATCCGGCCTCACTGGTGGCCATCGAGCCGAGCACCGGCTTCATCCTGGCGATGGCGTACGCCCCGCAGGGCGGCTTCAACCGCGCGCTCGCCGGCGGCCAGGCGCCCGGCTCGACGATGAAGGTGATCACCTCGGCCGCCCTGCTGGAGGCCGGGGTGAGCCCGGACACCGCGGTGCCGTGCAAGGCCACCACCAACTCCCCGCGCGCCTGGCACAACGACGAGCCCGGCGACTTCCCGTCCTACACGCTCGCCGACGACTTCTCCCACTCCTGCAACACCGGCTTCATCGACAAGGGCCTGGAGAAGCTCCAGCCCGGCACGCTGGCCTCGGTGGCCCGCGAGCAGTTCGGCCTCGGTCTGGAGTGGCACATCGGCGTCCCGAGCCGGGACGTCACCATCCCGCCGCCGGGGAACAAGGACGAGGCCGCGGCCGCGTACATCGGCCAGGGCCGGATCCAGGCCAACTCACTGGCGATGGCCTCGGTCGCCGCCACCGTGCAGAGCGGAACATTCCGCCAGCCCGTGCTGCGCGAGGACGTGAAGCGGGTGACGGCGCCCGGCAAGCTCCCCGCCGACGTCGCCCGGGACCTGCGCGCCATGATGGCCAAGACCGCCACCCAGGGCACCGCCCGCACCCCGATGGCCGGGCTGTCCGGGCAGATCGGCGCCAAGACCGGCACCGTCGAGGCCGGCGGCCAGGCGAACAACAGCTGGTTCATCGCCTACCGCGGCGACCTCGCCGTCGCGGCCGAGGTCGAGGGCGGCGGGCACGGCTTCAGCGCGGCGGGAGTGGCGGCGGCGCAGGTGCTGAAGGCGGGCAACAAGGGCTGACGGCCCGCGGCCGCCTTCCCAGGCGGTCCGGCCGGCCGCCGACCTACGCTCCGGCGGGGGTCGGCGGCCGGTAGTCCGCCCCCAGGCCCATCCGGTCCATCAGGTCCCGCATCAGCATCTCGAACATCGGCTCCTGGTCGACGATCAGGGGCGCGAAGTGCGCGAACACCTCCAGCGCCACCTGGCCGTAGATCGAACGCCAGCTGGAGAGCATCACGACCACCGCGCCGAGCGGCATCTCCACTCCGGTCGCCGCACGGTACGCCGCCATCTGCTGCCGCAGCAGCGGCTCCAGTTCGTCGTCGGCCGGCACCGGGTAGGGGCGGGCGTTCCAGAGCTGCACGAACACCGGGCCCCAGACCTCGGAGAGCCGGCGGACCCAGTCGCTGCTCATGTCCGTCTGGGCGCCCGCCGCCGTGGCCGTCGGCGTGCCGAACAGCAGGTTGAACTCCTCGCGGTGGGCGAGCGCCCACTGGCGGAAGATCCGGGTGGGGGCGATCAGCCGGGCCGCGAAGTCGGTCTCGGCCTGCGCGTCGACCGCAGCCTGGAGTTCCAGCGCGAGGTCGGCGACGATGTCTCGGGCGGCGTGCCGGACGATGTCCGCCAGGTTCTCGAAGTGCCGGTAGAGCGCCGCGGGGGTCACCTGCACCCGCCGGGCGATCTCGGCGAGACTCAGGGCCTCCACCCCGCGCGCCGCGATGATGTCCCGTGCGACGGCCCGCACGTCCTCCGACATCTGGAGACGGAGTCGG
The DNA here is from genome assembly GCF_053598615.1 of Kitasatospora sp. NPDC001095. Lineage (NCBI taxonomy): Bacteria > Bacillati > Actinomycetota > Actinomycetes > Kitasatosporales > Streptomycetaceae > Kitasatospora > Kitasatospora sp. NPDC001095. The sequence goes on from NZ_JBSFKQ010000001.1 coordinate 367,390, forward strand.
TCGCGTCGCGTCAGCGTGTTCATCTTCCCGCTCTTCCCAGGCCCCGACGATCGCACGTTCGAATGCGTCGTATCCTACCGACCCCCGGGTCTGACCCGGCGTCGGGGCGGCACCGACGCCGGGCCGGACATGTCGCGGCGCTGCCCGGCCCCCTGTTTCACCGTCAGGCCAGGCTCACCGCCACGGCACCGGCGGTGAGGTAGAAGAGCAGGAACAGCACCGGGATCCACAGCTCCACCAGCGTGAGCGGGAGGTACCGCCGGATCGTCTTGCCGTCCCCGAGCTCCACCCACTCGGCATCGTACGCGCGCGCCGGAAGCCGCTGCTCCAGTGCGTTGATCACCCGGTACTTGGCCCGGTTGAGCTGCCGGTAGGACGCGATCAGCAGGAACCAGGCCGCGCACTGCCCCACCGCCACCAGGCCGGCCACCACCAGCCCCCAGGTCGGCAGCCCCTCCAGCGCGCCGCCCCGGACCGCGCCGACCCCGGCCAGCAGGGCGGCGTTGACGGTCAGGAAGAAGGTGTTGGTCAGGCTGCGGCGGGCGCTGACCCGGTCCGCCATCTCCACGTACAGCTTGTACTGCTCCAGGACGGCCGCCTGGTACTTCTCGCCCGCCTCGTACTCCCGCGCGCCGACCAGGCCGTTCCACAGCCTCGCGTCGAGCGGGGTCGGTGGGTTCGGCGGGGCGGGCGGCGAGGCCGACTGGGTGGGCGGCGCGACGGCCTGCGGGACGGACGGCGGGACGGACGGTGCGACGGACGGCGGGACGGACGGTGCCTGGCCGGGGCTCACCACGCGGGCACCTCCGCAACCGACCCGCCCTGCGGCGGCAGTTCGCCCTCGACCTCGCGCACCCGGATGTCGACCCGGCCCGGCTTGGTCCGCGAGGGGCCGACCTCCTCGACGTCGACCAGGACCCGCCGGCCCTCCGCCAGCCTGCCCGCCTCCAGCTCCTCGCGGAGCGCGGGCAGCATGCGCCGCGCGTGCAGCAGCGCCGGCGTGGGCAGCTCGGGGTGGTCGTCCAACCTCACCAGGACGAAGGACTCGTTGACGACGGTGACGGTGGCCCCCTGCCGCTCCCCCGGCCGCGGGTAGTCCTCCAGCGACAGGGCCTGCAACGGAACGGCCGGGAATGCGGCGGAGGTTCCGGCCGGCGGGTTCGCGGCACCGATCTCGATCCGCTGGCGCACCCGGTCGATCCACCGGATCACCACCTGCACCTCGTCGTTCTCCTTCAGCCCCGCCGCCTCGTGCGCCCGCATCCGGGAGCGGCCGCCCCCGGGCAGCTCGACCCAGACGCCCGCGTTGTTCACCTGGTAGACCCGCGCGGTGAACACGGCGCCGCGCTGGTAGGTCCGCTCCCAGCCGTCCCAGGGGTCCTCGCCCTCCTGCTGGGTGAAGACCAGCACGTTGTCCCGGTACACGAAGAAGCCGGGGTAGTCCCGACCGACGTGGAAGCGCTGCGACATGTGGTCCGGGATGGTCTCGTGGTAGCCGATGTCGCGCTTGTGCATCTCGGCGATCCGGCGCGGGTTGCGGAGGTCACGGACCCGGATGTGGTCCTCGCTGACCTCCTCCACCCTGGCTCTGGCGCGCTGGCGATCCTCCGGCGTGTACGGCCGCAGGTCCATCTCCGGCGCGCGGGGCTGCCGGCGCAGGGCCTCGATCTCCGCCTGCAGGCTCCTGCGCAGCTCGAACAGGCCCCGCACGCTCCACTCGTACCACACCACCCGGAACTGTCCCAGGGCGTTGCTGGGCACCTGGGCGCCCTTGTGCGCGATCACCACCAGCCGCTTGCGCAGGCACAGCGCCCAGGCCAGCTCCATGGCCACGGACGTCGACGGGACGGAGAGGTCGGCGACCACGATCCCGGCCCGGTCGATCCCGGCCCAGGCGACGTCCATCGCGCTCTCGGTGGTGCCGGGGACCTTGTCAGCGCGCTCGGCGCGCAGGTCCCAGTTCCTGATCCAGTCCTCGAAGTGTCCCTCGTACAGGTCGTCGAAGTTCTCCGTCCTGCCGTTCGGCAACTCCTTGTCCTCGTACGGCATCGCGAAGAAGACCATGTCCTCCTCGACCGACCCCTGTCGCCGCAGATCCAGCGTCAACTTCCCCTCCGGCTCCCCTGATGGTTCGTTACAAAGTAACGGGTGTTTACACCCTGGGGCAGGGGCAGCGCAACGCGGAGGGCGGCACTCCGGTGCGGCGCGACGCCCCAAGGCCGCCGCGGGGCCAACTCCCGTACACCGACGGTCCACTCGACACCACGTCGGCTCTTGGTAGCGTCGGCGGTGCCGCCGCGTCACCCCGGCGCAGCTCCACCGCCGAACGAGAGGGCGTCACATGGCCCCCAGGACGATCCGCCGAGCCGTCATCCCCGCCGCAGGACTCGGCTCCCGCCTCCTGCCGCTGACCAAGGCCACGCCGAAGGAGATGCTGCCGGTCGGCGACAAGCCGGTGATCGAGCACACCGTGCGCGAGCTGGTCGAGAGCGGCATCACCGACATCACCATCGTCGTGAACGGCGACAAGGGCCTGATCCAGGAGCACTTCCGCCCCAACCCCGTCCTGGTCGAGCAGCTGCGCCGGGACGGCAAGGCGGCCTTCGCCGCGGCGGTCGAGGAGGTCGGCGAGCTGTCCCGCAAGGGCCACATCAGCTACCTCTACCAGCACGGTCCTTACGGCAACGGCACCCCGGTGCTGAACGCCGCCCGCCACTTCGGCGACGAGCCCTGCCTGGTGCTCTGGCCCGACGACGTCTTCGTGGCGGAGGTCCCCCGCGCACAGCAGCTGATCCGGGCGTACGAGCAGACCAACGCGCCGGTGCTCGCGCTGATGCCGATGGCTCCCGAGGACTCCTACCGCTACGGCGTGCCGGTGGTGAAGGAGGACCTGGGCGGCGGCTCACTGCGGATCACCGGCCTGGTCGAGAAGCCGAAGCCGGCCGACGCGCCCTCCTCGTACGCGGCGATCGGCGGCTACGTGATCACCCCCGGCATCGTCGACGAACTGCGCGAACTCACCCTCCGGTGGCACGAGAAGCCCGAGGACGAGGTCTACCTGACCGACGCCATCAACGCCTACGCGGCCCGGCGGGCGGTGTACGGGCAGGTCATCGCCGGCACCTGGTACGACACCGGCAACCCCGCCGCTTACCTGCGCGCCCAGTTCGCCGCCGCGCTGGCCAACCCCGAGTACGGGCCCGAGCTGCGCCGGCTCGCCGCGGAGCTCTCCCCGGCGGCCGCCCGGTAGGGTCCGGGGCACGACCGTCGGCGCGCTGACAGGACAGCGGGGCCGCCACCGTGGTGGTGGCGGCCCCGCTCCGGTGGTGCTCGGTGTCACGAATGGAATCGGACGCGGACGATGAGGGCGTCGTCCGGCAGTTCGCGGAGGTACCGGTCCGCGAAGTCGAAGTACGCGTCGGCGGCGATCGGCTGCTGCGGCGTGGGGGCGTACTCGAAGCAGTCGGTCCACCGGCCGTCGAGGGTGACCAGGACGTTCGTGGTCCGGACCCGTACGGCGGCTCGATGTGCGTACTGCTCGCGGCTCTCGCCGAAGCGCCAGACGGGATCCGAGTCCCTGGTCCATGTCGGGGCGTTCGGGTCGGACTGCCGCCAGGCGACAAGAGCGCGCATGAGCGGTTGTTCCCTGAACGCCTGATAGGGCGAGCCGTCGGCGGGGGGAGCCGACGGGCCGCGTTCGGACATCGCCCGAAGGGAGCGCGCGGGCGGGAACCGCGCGGCGAACGCCGACCAGTCGTCCCACTCCCGGGCAGCGGCGACGGCTGCGGCCGTGCGCTCGGTGTCGAGGTCGAGGAGGCCTCGAGGTCCGCCGTCACACCGGTGCGCCGGCGGCGCCGGGCGCGGGGAGCCGTCCAGCCAGACGGGGCTGCGGATCAGTCGCGGGTCGCTCTCATGACCGGAGCGGACGGCCAGGCCGTGCTCACCGTCTCCCCCGTAGACGTGCCACCAGTCCCATTCGCCCTGCCAGCGGCCGTCCACCGGCTGGGCATCGTGCGCGAAGGGGGCGAGGGCCTCGGTGAGGGCGGCCGTCACATCGTCGGCGGCCGTCCCGTCCAGGCAGACCGTGGCGATGTCCCTGGGGTGCTACGGCGGCCGCTGCCCGCCGCCGAAGCGGCGGGCAGCGGCCTGAGTGCGGATCAGGTCATCGGACCGTCCGGCAGCGGACAGTCCCAGCAAACATCGAAGTGGGAAGGGTGGTGGTGCCGACCGTGGTGCGGCTGGTGGTGTTCCCCTGCGCGTCGTACTGCGGGGTCAGGGTGCTGGTGTAGGACGGGCCGCTGGGCGCGTTCGCGCTGGAGGACCAGTGCTGGTTGGCCGCGTTGGCGCCGTTGCAGTAGTACAGCGCCAACTGGGCGCCGAGGTTGCCGTTCCACCCCGGGATGTCCAGGCAGAGCGAGGAGGCGCTGTGCACGAGGGCACCGTCTGCCCCGTCCTGCCACTTCTGGTTGTCGCTGCCGTCGCAGGTGGCGCGCTCGATGCCCCAGCCGACGAGACCGGCGGCGGGCCGCATGCACTTGCCGAGCGCATCGATGCCCGACCCGTCGAGCGGGGGCGGTTCCCCGTACGGGCCGGGCGAGGTGATCGTTACTGCTTGACAGGGTGCGTAATACTGTAACGCGCTGGCACCGGTACGCCCCCGGATCCCGGCCCGCGGGCCGCCCCGGATCCCTCTCCCCGCAGCTCGGAGCACCACATGCACCCCTTCCTCGACCACCCCGGGCCGCTCGCCTTCGCACATCGGGGCGGTGACCTCGGGCGCCCCGAGAACTCGCTCGCCGCCTTCGAAGCCGCCGTCGCGCTCGGGTACCGCTACCTGGAGACGGACGTGCACGCGACGGCCGACGGTGTGCTGGTGGCCTTCCACGACTCGCGGCTCGACCGGGTCACCGACCGCACCGGAACGGTGGCGGAGCTGCCCTGGGAGGACGTCAGGCGGGCCCGGATCGGCGGGACCGAGCCGGTGCCGCTGCTGGAGGACCTGCTCGGCGCGTTCCCGGAGGCCCGGTTCAACATCGACGTCAAGGCGGCGCCGGCCGTCGGCCCGCTGGTCGAGGCGATCCGCCGGACCGACGCCTGGGACCGGGTCTGCGTCGGCGGCTTCTCCGACACCCGGCTGGCCGCCGTCCGCGCCGCCGCCGGCCCCCGGCTGGCCACCTCGCTCGGCCCGCGCGAGGTGGCCCGGCTGCGGCTGCGCTCGCTGGCGGAATCGTTCCTGCAGCCGTTCCTGTCCCAACGCCCCGGAGCGACGTTCGCCGGGCTGTGCGCCCAGGTGCCGGAGCGGCACCGGGGCGTGCGGGTCGTCGACCGGGCCTTCGTCCGCACCGCCCACCGGCTCGGCCTCCAGGTGCACGTCTGGACTGTGGACGATCCCACACGGATCAGGGCTCTCCTCGACCTGGGTGTGGATGGCATCATGGCCGATCGCATCGACGTCCTGCGGGACGTCCTCGGCGAGCGCGGCTGCTGGACGGACGGCAGTACCGGCTCCAGCACGGTGATGGGAACCCCATGAGCACCACGAACTCGGCGACGCCCCTGCCGGACGACCCACCGACCGACCCGGCCACGGCTGCCGCTGCCAGCACTGCCACCGCTGCCACCGCTGCCACCACCACTGCCACCGACGACGGACGGTCCCTGCGCCGGATGCAGTTCGGCTGGTACGTCAACGACTGGGCCAACGCCGCCTTCTCGGCCACCGTCCTGACGGTGTTCCTCGGCCCGTACCTGACCTCCGTCGCCAAGGACGCCGCCGACGCGGCCGGCAACGTGCACCCGCTCGGCCTGACGATCCGCGCAGGATCGTTCTTCCCGTACACGGTCTCGTTCTCCGTGCTGCTCTCGGTCGCCGTGATGCTGCTGACCGGCACCCTCGCCGACCGCACCGGGCGGCACAAGGAGCTGATGTGCGGCTTCGCGTACCTCGGCTCGCTCGCCACGATGGGGATGTTCTTCCTCCAGGGCGACCGCTACCTCCTCGGCGGCGCGCTGCTCGTCGTCGCCAACATCTCGTACGCGGTCTCGGTCGCGCTCTCCTACGCCTACCTGCCCGGCCTGGCCTCCCCCGACGAGCGGGACAAGGTCTCCTCCAAGGGCTGGGCCTACGGCTACGCCGGCGGCGGACTGCTGCTGATCGCCAACCTGGCGCTGTTCCAGGGCCACGACGCGTTCGGCCTGGACTCCGGCACCGCCGTCCGGATCTGCCTCGCCTCGGCCGGCCTGTGGTGGGCGCTGTTCACCGTCGTCCCCCTGCTCCGGCTGCCCTCCCGCGCCGGCGTCGCCCCGGTCGTGGCCACGGCGACGGCGACCGAGGACGGCAAGCCCACCGCCGGCAGCCTGCGCGAACTCGCCCGCACCCTGCGCGGCATGCGCGAGCACCCGCTCACCCTGCTCTACCTCGCCGCCTTCCTCTGCTACAACGACGGCATCCAGACCGTCGTCTCCCAGGCCTCGCTCTACGGCAGCGAGGAACTCGGCATGGAGCAGACCTCGCTGGTCACCGCCGTGCTCCTGGTCCAGGTCGTGGCGATCGGCGGCGCCCTGCTGCTCGGCCGGATAGCCCACCGCTACGGCGCCAAGCGGACCATCCTCGGCTCCCTGGTCGGCTGGGTCGTCACCCTCGCCCTCGGCTACTTCATGCCCGCCCACCAGCCCGCCTGGTTCTACGTCCTGGCCTGCATGATCGGCCTGGTCCTCGGCGGCAGCCAGGCCCTCTCCCGCTCCCTCTTCTCCCACCTCATCCCGCCCGGCCGGGAAGCCGAGTACTTCAGCTTCTACAAGGTCAGCGACCGCGGCACCAGCTGGATGGGGCCGCTCGTCTTCGGCCTCGCCTACCAGCTCACCGGCAGCTACCGCTCGGCGATCATCTCCCTGCTGGTCTTCTTCGTCATCGGTTTCGCCGTGCTGCTCAAGGTGCCGGTCCGCCGCGCCATCGAGGCCGTCGGCAACCCGGTGCCCGAGCGGCTCTGACGGCGCGACGGCGACACACGACGGCACGCACGACGGCACGGGCCCGGCTGCTCCCCCGATCGATCGGAGGAGCGGCCGGGCCCGGTCCGTGCACGGCCTCGTCAGCCGGTGATCATGGTCTTGCCGCCGATCGTCTTCCAGCCGCCCCAGGTCTGGCCCGGACCGGCCTTGTACGACGCGTAGTTCAGGGCGCCGTCGTCCCGGCCGGTGGCGAAGAGGTTCATGACTCCGGCCGTGGCGTTGAACGTCGCGGCCGGGAACCGGCCGGCGGTGAACTTCCAGTCCCCCATGGAGGTCCAGGGCCGCCACGGCTTGCCGTCGGGCACCCACTCCGTGCGGGCGAGGATGCCGCCGCCGTCGACCGCGAACAGCTCGAAGCCGCCGGTCGCGGGGTCGAAGACGGCGGTCGGCGAGCCGGCGAACTGCTTGCCCGGGATCTCGTACCAGCCGCTCCACTCGCCCATGCCCGGCGTGAAGTAGGAGTGCGCGACCACCCCGTTGTCCTTGGTGGCGAAGACCTCCGCGGTCCTGGTCACCGGGTTGTAGGCGGCGGTCGGGCTGCCGGTGAACTTCACCTCGGAGTGCAGCGTGCTCCAGCCGCGCCAGGGCTTGCCGTCGGGCAGCCAGTAGGTCTGGGACAGCACGCCGTTGCCGCCGATCACGAACAGCTCGATGCCGCCGGTGGCGGGGTTGTAGACGGCGGTCGGGCTGCTCGCGAACTGCCAGTCGTTGATGTCGTACCAGCCGCTCCACGCCGTCATGCCCGGCTTGTAGTACGAGTGCGCGACCACCCCGTTGGCCCTGGTGGCGAAGACCTCCGCGGTCTTCGTCGCCGGGTTGTAGACGGCGGTGGGGCTGCCGGTGAACTTCCGGTCGGGGGTGGGCTTGAGGTCCTGGGCGTACCACCCGCGCCAGCCCTTGCCGTCCGGCATCCAGTACGTCTGGCTGAGCACGCCGTCGGTGCCGACGGCGAACAGCTCGGTGCCGCCGGTGGCGGGGTTGTACAGCGCGGCGGGGACGCTCGCGAACTCCCAGTTGTCGGCGACCTGCTCCCAACCGCTCCAGGTCGTGCCGTCCGCGCTGGAGGAGGACACCACGTGGCGGTTGCCGTCGACGGCGAAGACCGTCGTGATCTTCCGGACCGGGTCGTAGACCGAGCTGCGGGCCGGCGGGTTGGCGGTGACGCTCTCCCACCAGCCGTCGCGGACCTGCTGGATCCACCCGCCGAGGTCGTCGACGCGCGTGTCGTACGCGCCGGTGCGGGTCTCGGTGGCGGGCACGCCCAGGCAGCCGCCCTGCCAGGAGCGGGACGCGACGGCGACCAGCTCGGCCTTGCCGTTGACCTCGCGGATCGCCGGGGCGCCGGTGTCGCCCTTGCAGATCGCCGCGCCACCCGTGCCGGTGGTGCCGACGCCGGTCGGGCTCACGGTGTCGAGGCTGAAGGAGCCGGCGTGCAGCTTGGCCGGGACCCACTCGTCCTTGGTCCGCCCGAAGCCGGGCACCCGCAGCGTCTCCCCGGCACTGGGGGCGGTGGTGGCGACCGCGACCGGGGCGACGCCGTTGACGGGCGCGGCAAGGCGGGCCAGCACCAGGTCGCGGTCCTGACGCGGCGCCAGCTCGGCGATCTCCACCGACCTGTCGCCGACGGTGGCGGTGGTCTTCCACTTCGGCACGCCGGCCGCCAGCGCCTGCGGCTGCGCGGGGTCGTCGGCGAAGCAGGAGGCGGCGGTGAGCACCCAGTAGCGGTCCACCAGCGCACCCGTGCAGGCACGCACGTTGTCACCGATCACCAGGCGCGCGGTGAAGGCGTAGGAGCCGTCGGCGGCCGCGTCGCCGACCACGGCGCCGGCCGGGGAGAAGGTGCTCAGCGTGCCGGCGGTCGCGGCAGCGACCAGCACACCGGCCCGCCAGGAACGGGGCTGGGACTTGCGGGACATGAGGGTTCTCCTGAAACTTTCGGAACCGACGGCGCCCCGCGAGTACGCGGGGCGCCGCTCGGTTTCTCCGGCGGCAGGGGCGCCCGGAGCGCCGCCTGCTGCTCTCGCTAGAGGGAGCTGGTGATCACGGTTCCGGTGTGGTTGCCGGGGATCGCGGTGAGGTTGAGGTCCTCGGAGGCGCTCCAGCCGCCGTCGGCGTGGCGGGCGGTGAGCAGGACCTTGTTGTCGTTGGTGGTGACGGCGAACACGGCGTCGGTGTCGACGGTGGCGGCGCTGATGCCGGTACCGGTGACGTTCCCGACGACGCTGCCGAGCGACCTGACCGGCTGCCAGCTGCCGCTGGCGTAGCGCATGGTGTGGTACTGGCCGTCGCTCGCGATCAGGGCGAGGTTGAGGTCGTCGTTCTGCCGGGTGACGGCGACGGCGCTGACCGGCGCGGTGGCACCGGCGGCCTCGGCGACCGAGCCCCAGCGGGACCAGCTTCCGGAGGCGAAACGGGCCGTGTGGTAGACCTTCCCGCCCGACACGGCGGCGATGTGCAGCTCCCCGCCGACAGCGCCGGCGGCGGAGATGGACGTGATCCCGGTGAGCGGACCGGTCGCGTCGGTGACCAGCTTGAACGACGTCCACTGCCCGTTCGCGGAGCGGACGTTGTGGAACAGGTAGCCGTCCGCGACGACGACCACGTGCAGGTCACCACCGACGGAGGCGATGGTCACCTGGGTGATGTTGCCCAGGTCGGACACCGTCGTGTTCAGGTCCACGAACTTCTGGCCCCAGCCGCCGTCGAGGTTGTGCACGGCGTAGTGCAGGTGCCCGTCACCACCGAGCGCGACCACATGGGTGTCACCGTTGATGCCGACCGAGGAAGCGGCCCGCACACCGCCGATGTTCCCGGCCACGGCCTGGACGTCCTCGAACGGGGTCCACGAACCGTCGTACAGCCGGGACGCGAAGAACAGGTTCGCGTCGCTGCGCACCAGGGCCTGGGTCTTCCAGCCCACCGCCGTCGCGCGGACCTGCTGCACCCAGCCGGCGACGTCGTCGGTGCGGGAGTTGACGGCGCCGGTGCGGGTCTCGGTGGCGGGCACGCCCAGGCAGCCGCCCTGCCAGGAGCGGGAGGCGACGGCCACCAGCTCGGCCTTGCCGTTCACCTCACGGACCACCGGTGCGCCGGTGTCGCCCTTGCAGATCGCCGCACCGCCGGTGCCGGTGGTGGCGACGGTGGTCGCGCTCACCGAGTCCAGGCTGAACGCGCCGCTGTGCAGCTTGTTCGGCACCCACTCGTCCTTGGTCCGCCCGTAGGCGGGCACCCGCAGCGTCTGCCCGGCGACGGGCGCGGCGGTGGCGACCGGCAGCGTGGCGACGCCGTCGACGGGCGTGGCCAGACGGGCCATCACCAGGTCACGGTCGGCACGCGGAACCAGCGCGGAGACCTCCGCCGACTTGCCGCCGACGGTCACGGTCGTCTTCCACTTCGGCGCACCCGCCGCCAGCACCTGCGGCTGCGCCGGGTCGTCGGCGAAGCAGGACGCGGCGGTGAGCACCCACGACCGGTCCACCAGCGCACCCGTGCAGGCACGCACGTTGTCACCGATCACCAGGCGCGCGGTGAAGGCGTAGGAGCCGTCGGCGGCCGCACCGCCGACCACGGCACCGGCCGGGGAGAAGGTGCTCAGCGTGCCGGCGGTCGCGGCAGCGACCAGCACACCGGCCCGCCAGGAACGGGGCTGGGACTTGCGGGACATGAGGATTCCTCTTCGAGTCAGTAAGGAGCAGCCCGCGGGAGCGGCCGGCATCGTGCCGGCACGCCCCCGCGGGGAACGGCGGGTCGGGCCCGGGATCAGCTGGTGGTGGCGGTGATGGACTGGATGCCCTTGCTGGTGACGGCGTAGAAGGTGGTCCAGCTGCCGTCGGCCTTCTTGTCGGCGGTCCAGATCTGGTCGTCGGTGCCGATGGCGAACAGGCGGACGGTGTCGCCGATGGTGGTGGTGGCCACCTGCTTGGCGCCGCGGACGCCGGGGACCGGGTCGAAGGTGGACCAGGGGCCGCCGGCGGTGCTGTCGGTGGTCCAGATCAGGCTGTCGCCGCCGACGGCGAACACGCGCACGGTGTTGCCGACGGTGGTGGCGGCGATGTGCTGGATGCCGGTGCTGGGGAGGGCCTCGAAGGTGGTCCACGTGCCAGCGGTGTAGTCGCCGGTGGTGGTCCAGATCTTGTTGTCGCCGCCGATCGCGAACAGGCGCACCGTGTTGCCGACGGCGACGGCCGTCACCTGCTTGATGCCGGTGCTGGGCATCTCCACGAACGGGGTCCAGGTTCCGGCGGTGTAGTCGCCGGTGGTGGTCCAGATCTTGTCGTCGCCGCCGATCGCGAACAGGCGGACCTTGTCGCCCATGGCGACGGCGGTCACCTGCTTGACGCCGTTGGTGTTGGGCACAAGGCCGAACGGGGTCCAGACCCCGGTGGCGGCGTCCCTGGCCGCGGTGCGGATCCGCCCGTCGGTGTCGGCCGCGAACAGGCGGACCTTGTCGCCCATCGTGACGACACTGGCCTGACGGATGCCGCCGCTCGCGGGAACGGCCTCGAAGGTGCCCCACACGTTCGTGGCGTACGAGCCGTCGTTCATCCAGACCTGGTTGTCGCCGCCGACCGCGAACAGCCGGCTGCCCGCACGGGACGCCTTCACCTGCTGCACCCAGCCGCCGAGGTCGTCGACCCGGGAGCTGGAGGCGCCGGTACGGGTCTCCGTGGCCGGGGTGCCCAGGCAGCCACCCTGCCACGAGCGGGACGCGACGGCGACCAGCTCGGCCTTCCCGTTCACCTCACGAATCGCCGGAGCACCGGTGTCGCCCTTGCAGATCGCCGCACCACCCGTACCGGTGATGCCGATGCCGGTCGCGCTCACCGAGTCGAGGCTGAACACGCCGGTGTGCAGCTTGCTCGGCACCCACTCGTCCTTGGTCCGGCCGAAACCGGGCACCCGCAGGCTCTGCCCGGCCGCCGGAGCCGTGGTCGCCAGCGACAGCGGCGCGACACCCTCGACGGGAGTGGCCAGGCGGGCCATCACCAGATCGCGGTCCTGACGCGGCACCAACTCGGCCACCTGGACCAACGTGGCACCCACCGTGACGGTCGTCTTCCACTTCGGCGCACCCGCCGCGAGCGCCTGCGGCTGCGCCGGGTCGTCGGAGAAGCACGACGCCGCGGTCAGCACCCAACTGCGCTCCACCAGCGCGCCGGTGCAGGCCCGCAGGTTGTCACCGATCACCAGGCGCGCGGTGAAGGCGTAGGAACCGTCGGCGGCCGCGTCGCCCATCACGGCGTGGGCCGAGGGGATCGAAAGGGTGGCCAGCACGCCGGAGGCCGCGGCGGCCACCAACGCGCCCGTCCGCCGGGAACGGAACTTGTCGGACATCAGGATTCCCCCCTGGAGCTGTACGTGACGGTGACGTCCCGCCGGACCGGCGACCGGGCGGCTGCCGGGTGACGACCGGTCCGGCGGGACGGGAAACGGGCCGGTGTCAGCCCGTGGTGGCGGCGGTGATGGCCTTGACCCCGGCGGCACCGCCCGGGACCTCGCCCCACGCGGTCCACCTGCCCGCGTTGTAGTCGGCGTCGCGGTTGTAGACCTTGTCGTCCTCGTTGATGGCCACGACGTGCACGACATTGCCCTCGGCACTGCTGCTGATGGCCTTCAGCCGGTCAGTGCTGACCTTCGTCCAGGTCGGGTCCCACCGGCCCGCGGCATAGTCGGCGCGGGTGCTGTACAGAGAACCGTCCGAGCCGATGATCTGCACGTCCAGGCCGTTGCCGCGGGCGGCCGCGGTGATGCCCTTGACCCCGGCGGCACCCCCCGGAATCTCGCCCCACGCCGTCCACCTGCCCGCGTTGTAGTCGGCGTCGCGGTTGTAGACCTTGTCGTCCTCGTTGATGGCCACGACGTGCACGACATTGCCCTCGGCACTGCTGCTGATGGCCTTCAGCCGGTCATTGCCGATCTTCGTCCAGGTCGGATCCCACCGGCCCGCGGCATAGTCCGCCTTGGTGCTGTACAGAGAGCCGTCCGAGCCGATGATCTGCACGTCGACGACGTTGCCGCGGGCAGCGGCGGTGATGCCCTTGACCCCGGCGGCACCCCCCGGAACCTCGCCCCACGGCGTCCAGCTGCCGCCGACCTTGCCATCACACGTGTACACACGACCGTCGGAACCGATGACGTAGACGTGCACCGTGTCACCGATGGCCACCGAGTCCACGGCGGTGAGGTCGCCACTCGGCAGGGGCCGCCAGCCACCGAGCCAGCTGCCGGCGCGGTAGTCGGCCACGGTCTCCCACAGCTTGCTGTCCGCGCCGACGACCTGCACGTGCAGGCCTGACCGGACCTCCGCCGTGAGGGAGCGCTGGTACCGCACCCAGTCACCGAGGTCGTCGACACGGGAGCTGGAGGCACCGGTACGGGTCTCGGTGGCAGGGGTGCCCAGGCAGCCACCCTGCCACGAGCGGGACGCGACGGCGACCAGCTCGGCCTTGCCGTTCACCTCACGAATCGCCGGAGCACCGGTGTCGCCCTTGCAGACCGCCGCACCACCGGTGCCGGTGATGCCGACAGCCGTCGCACTCGCGGTGTCGAGCGAGAACACGCCGGTGTGGAGCTTGCTCGGCACCCACTCGTCCTTGGTCCGGCCGAAACCGGGCACCCGCAGCGTCTGCCCGGCCGTCGGAGCCGTGGTCGCCAGCGACAGCGGCACGACACCCTCGACGGGAGTGGCCAGGCGGGCCATCACCAGGTCACGGTCCTGACGCGGCGCCAACTCGGCCACCTGGACCGACGTGGCACCCACCGTGACGGTCGTCTTCCACTTCGGCGCACCCGCCGCGAGCGCCTGCGGCTGCGCCGGGTCGTCGGAGAAGCACGACGCCGCGGTCAGCACCCAACTGCGGTCCACCAGCGCACCCGTGCAGGCCCGCGCGTTGTCACCGATCACCAGGCGCGCGGTGAAGGCGTAGGCACCGTCGCCGGCCGCGTCGCCCACCACGGCGTGGGCCGAGGGGGCCGAGAGCGAGGTGAGGGCGCCGGCTGCCAGCGCGGCGGTGAGCAGTGCTGCATTCCAGGTGGTGCGAGGGGAGGTGCCAGACATGGGTTCAGTCCTGGGGAAGGTACGAGTGGCGGTCTGCGACATTCCGGAACGGACCGTCAGCCGGTCACGCGGAGCTCAACGAGGACGGAGCGCTTCCCACCGGGCAGGCTCTCGCCGACGGGCGCCACCGAGTTCGGGGCCACGTCGACCTGCTTCTCCTGGCCGGCGGCGGTGAGCTTGGCGCTGACCGCGCGTTCCTCGGTCCAGATCATGTAGACGTCCGGAACTTCCAGCGCGAGGTAACCGCTCTTGCCGCTGACGGTGAAGCAGTACCCGCGCTTGTCGAGGCGGGACTCGACGAAGATCTCGTTCGACGCCGAGCAGTCGGTCGGCACCGTGTTCCCCGGCCCTTCCTTGAGCTGGATGTGTCCGTCGCCCTGCATCAGCTTGATCTGACGCTCAATCAGGATGCGGTCGGCCCCGGGGTGCTGGAAGTCCTCCACGGCGACGGGCATGGCGGGGTCCACCGGAGCGGGATCGGCGGACTGAGCCGTCGCGATGGAAGCGAATCCGATGCCCGCCGCGGTCAGGACGCCGACGGTGCCGAGCAGGACGGCGTTGCGCGAACGGGGTATCAGCATGGCGTGGTTCCTTCTGTTCTGATGAGGAGCCAGGCGATCGGTCTGCACGCCGGCTCGCATGAGGGCCTAGTAAAGCATGCGTAAGATAACAGCAATGGCATGCCTCCGTCGCCCAATTGCTTGTTCGCACAGGGCCCTCCGACGTGAGGCCGGGGACGGAGACATTCCCGCGGCCGGACAAGACGACCGGGAGATCCCCTCGCGCTCCGCGTGCGACAGCGGGATCCCCGGCGATCCGGAACGCGCGACGACGCACACCACCCGAGAGGAATGGATCGTGAAACACCCTTTGCGCTCCTCGGGAGCGCCGGGCAGTAGCGGGAGAGCACGGCGGCCCTGGCGCCGAATATCGGCATTGCGCGGCGCGTGTGCGATTCTCCTGCCCGCTGCCCTCGCCGCCGGACTGCTCGGTCCGGCGCCCGCGTTCGCCGCCGGGCCGGAGGCCGGCGCCTCCAGCCAGGCGCCGGTGGACCGCGGCCAGGTCTTCACGCTGTGGACGATCGGCGGGCCGGGGGTCAAGGCAGCGGCCGAGGCCGCGTTGACCGGCTCGGATGAGGACGTCGAACGTTTCCTCAGCGTCGAGAAGAGCCTGGCGGAGTACCACGACGACCGCGTGTCGGCGGCCCAGATCCTCAGCCTCGGCGGCAACGGCGTGCGCGAGGCCGCCACCAAGGCGCTGAGGGGCTCCGAGGACGACCTGCGCGCCTTCATCAAGGACGGCTGGAAGTCCCCGCTGGAGCAGGACCGGCGGGTCCAGGCAGCGCAGCTCATCGCCACCGGCGGAGTGAACGTCAGGGAGCAGGCCACCGCCGCTCTCAAGGGCACCCCCGAGGACGTGAAGAAGTTCCTCGACCAGGGCCAGTACGACGCCCGAGCGGTCGACAACCGCGTACTCACCGCGCAGCTCATGGCCGCCGGAGGCCCTGCCACCAAGGAGGCCGCCAAGGTCGCCCTGCGCGGCACGCCGGCCGACGTGGCCGAGTTCCTGGAAGTGGGCCAGTTCGTCGCCCAGGCCCGGGACCAGGAACGCGCCACCATCTCGCAGCTGGCCGACCAGGCCGAGCAGGCGGGCACCCGGGCGCAGGCCGCCACCGAGGCCGCCAAGGCCGCGTCCAAGCGTGCGGTCGACCTGTCCCAGCAGGCGAAGCAGGACGCCCAGGACGCCGCCAGGGAGACCGAGGAGGCGGGCAAGGACCTGGCCCGCGCCTCGGAAGCCGCAGGGCGAGCGGCCGCCGCGGCCGAGGGGGCGGCCGTCGCCGCCCAGCAGGCGGTCTCGGCCGCCGGCGCCGCCAACCAGGCCTCCCGCGTCGCGTCCAGGGCTGCCGCCCAGGCCGCCAGTGCGGCCGGCGCCGCCGCCTCCGCCGCGACCAACGCCCGCAGGGCGGCGGGCGCCGCTGCCTCCGACGCAGGGAAGGCTGCCGAAGCCCGCCAGCGGGCCGAGGAGGCCCGCAACGCGGCCAGGGACGCCGAACGCGCCGCGGAGGCCGCGGACCACGCCGGTGTCTCCTCGCAGGCGGCCGCCGAAGCGTCCACCGCGGCCAAGAGCGCCAGCGGCAACGCCATGGCCGCCGCCGACTCCGCGGAGAAGGCCAACAGTCAGGCGAACGCGGCCGGGGCCAGTTCCAACCGCGCGCAGGCCGCGGCCCAGCAGGCCCGCAGGCATGCCAACGAGGCCGACCGGGCGGCGAACGCCGCCGCGACGCTGGCCGGCCAGTCGGCCCAGGCCGCCTTCCAGTCCCGCGACGCCGCCCGCAGCGCCGCCACGCACGCCAACAACGCCGCCGCCGCCGCGGACAACGCCGCCGAACACGCCGGACAGTCCTCCGACGCGGCCGCCGAATCCTCCCGGCAGGCCGAGGAGGCGAGGAACGCCGCGAACGTGGCGACCGGAGCGGTGAAGACCGCGAACGACGTCTACGAGCTCGCCCGCAGGACCGAGGCCGAGGACCTCGCCACCCGCACCGCCGCCGCCGTCGAGGTCGCCCGCGACGTGAAGTTGGCCGAGGACGAGGCCACCGCCGACGTCGGCACCATCCTGGCCGAGTGGCAGGCGCTGGAGACGGACGCCACCGGCCTCGCCGCCGAGGCGGCCCGCCCCGGTGCAGACCTGAAGGCGGTCGCCGTCAAGGCCCGCAAGGTCGCGCTCCAGACCATGAGGGGCGGCGGCCCGTGGGCTCAGGAAGCCGCCGCCGACGCCCTGTCCGGCACCGACGGGACCGTCCTGGCCTGGGTGCGCACCGGCCGGAGCAAGGCCGAGCAGGACGATCTGCGCCAGAGCGTCCAGGAGCTCGCCCAGGACAGCCCCGACGAGGCCGTCCGTACGGCCGCCGCCCAGGCCCTCAAGGGTGACGCGGAGCAGATCAGGGCGTTCCTCACCACCGGTCGGCACGAGGCCGCGGCGACCGACGACCGCGTCCGCGCCGCACAGGTGATGAGCACCGGCGGCCCGAGCGTGCAGGAAGCCGCCACGAAGGCACTGCGGGCGGGTTCGACCACGGCCGTCGCCGCGTTCCTGCAGACCGGCCAGCACACCGCGCGTCAGATCGACGAACGCGTCCAGGCCGGGCAGCTGCTCGCGTCCGGGGGCCCGGAGGTCCAGGCCCAGGCCAAGACCGCGCTGGCCGGCACGCCCGCGCTCGTCCACGAGTTCCTGCTGTCCGGTCAGTACATGGCCGACCGCAAGGACCAGCTCGCCGCCACCCACGCCGCGCAGATGCGCAACCTGATCGCCGGGGCTTCCCAGACCGCGGCCAAGGCCCAGCAGAACGCCTGGGAGGCCACCGAGGCCGCGGCCGTGGCCAACGACGCGTCCGCCGCCGCCGACGAAGCCCGCCGGCAGGCCCGCACCTCGGCCGACCAGGCGGCCGGCTTCGCCACCGCCGCCGGCCAGTCCGCGCAGGAAGCCGAAGCCTCCGCCACGCGCGCGGCCGCCGCCTCCGCGACCGCCCGCAAGGCGTCCCAGGCCGCGGCGAAGGACGCGGGCAAGGCGATGTACTCCGCGGCCCGCGCCCGCGCGTCCGCCGAGAACGCACGCGGCTCCGCCGCGCAGGCTCGAAGCGCCGCGGCCCAGGCCCATGCCTCCGCGGTCGCGGCGGGCAAGGACGCCGGAGCCGCCCAGCAGGCCGCCGACGAAGCCTGGGAAATCGTCGCGGAGAAGGAGTTCCAGGAACGCGTGGCCGCGCTGGCCGCCGAGAACCCGGACCTCCAGACCGAAGCCCAGGGACTTGAGGAGGAGTTCAAGAAGGAGATCGAGAAGCAGATCCAGGACGCCCTCCAGGAGGAGCGGGACCGGCGGGAGTACGGCAGCTGCAACCCGTTCAAGCTGCTCAACGCGCCCATGTACATCCGCCAGGAGTGCGCCATGCGCCCGCCGGGGTTCCCGGTCGAGTCGCTGGAGACGCTCCGGAAGATGGGCGTCTACATCGAAGACGATGTACGGGCCGTCACGCAGCTCTTCAAGGTCGTCCTGGGCGTGGACACCGCCGAGCAGTGCATCAAGGAGAAGAGCGTCGGCGCCTGCGCCGAACTCGCGATCACCTTCTTCCCCGCGGGTAAGGTGCTCAGGCTCAAGAAGATCGCGGCGACGGCCTGGTCCGTCGAGGAGACGGCCGCGGCGTCGCGGCTCAACCGGCTGGTCGCGTCGTGCCTGAGGCCGAACAGCTTCGTGGCGGGCACCCCCGTCCTGATGGCCGACGGAAGGACCCTGCCGATCGAGCGGGTCCGCATCGGCGACCAGGTGCGGGCGACCGACCCGGAGACCGGCGAGACGACCTCCCGTCGCGTCGAGAACGTCATCCACACGCCCGACGACCGCGACTTCACAGACGTCACCATCGCCTCGGACGACGGTCGCGGCGGCACGATCACCTCCACCGACGAGCACCCGTTCTGGGCGGAGAACCGGCACAGCTGGCGCAACGCGGCCGACCTCAGGCCCGACGACGCCCTGCGTACGCCCGACGGCGGGACCGCCCGGATCACCGGCACCAAGCGCTGGAAGACCCTCCAGCCCGCGTACAATCTCACGGTCGATTCCGTCCACACGTACTACGTGGTGGCGGGAAGCACACCGGTGCTGGTGCACAACACCAGCTGCCCGATCGGGTTCGTGGACCTGGGCGGCGGCAAGTTCAAGTCGCCGGCCGGCGTCGTCTACGGGCCCGGGTCCAAGCACGGGCACCGGGTCGACCACGTCCTGGAGCACGGGGTGCCGGACCCGAGCAAGACGACGCACTCGGTCTTCGCGTCCGGGAAGGACGGGGTCCTCGGGGTCATCGACAAGGCGTGGCTCAAGCGCGGCGCTCCCGAACCGGGCGACCCCGGCGCCTTTGTGGTCGACATGGGAGAGGTCGTCGGGACCGCCGGTGAGAAGAAGGTCAGGCTCATCGTGAAACCTGGGACATCAGAAATCATCACCGCATATCCATGGCCGTAAGGAGTTCAGGAATGGCTGACTGGTGCCCCAGGTGCGACCAGGGCTGGGTACGGGAATACGTGGCCCGTGGGCAGAGCGAAGTCATCCGGCTCTGCGAGGAGTGCGAAGCCCTCTGGCGAGCCGGAGAACAGGTCACCAAGGAGCACTTCGGGAGCTTCGACGACTACATGGCGGCCCTCGGCCTGGCGCCGCTGTGGTCGGAGATCTCGCCGGTGAACTGATGCAATTCGTGAACGGCTGACCGAGGAGCCCCGCCAGGAGATCTGGCGGGGCTCCTTCGTGCCGTACGCGGATGATCGCCCGGGTGCGCGGGTTCCGGTCCCGAGTTCGCGGGGTGCGGCGGCCGGTGGCGATGAAGAAGCGCTCGCAGCCCGGGGCGGCGCAGCGGCCCCGGGCGCGGCCGCCGCGTTCGCTGAGCCACAGGCCGAGGGCGGGGGCGGCGCTGGAGAGCCGAACCAGCCTCACCCGGGCCCAACGCTCAGCGCCCGGTGGTGAGGACCATGCGGAAGCGGGCCCGTCCGCTGGTCATCTTGTCCACCGCGGCGGCGGCCTCCTCCAGCGGCACTTCCTCGATCCACGCCCGCACGCCGCTGAGGGCCGCGAAGCGCAGCGTGTCCTCGGTGTCGACGGCGGTGCCCGAGGAGTGGCCGTAGACCTTGCGGTCGCCGGTGATCAGTTGCAGCGGGCTGACCGAGATGCCGTCGGTCGAGACGCCCACGACGATGAGCTCGCCGCGCCGGCCGAGCCCGTCGACGGCGGCGGACACGGCGTCGGCGTTGGTGACGGTGGACAGGACCACCTTCGCACCGCCGAGTGCCCGCAGCGCCAGGGCGACGTCACCGACGGTGCTGTCGATGTAGTGCTCGGCGCCGAGCTGGTGGGCCAGCGGCTCCTTCTCCGCGCCGCGGGCGATGGCCACGGTGCGGAAGCCCATCGCTCGGGCGAACTGGACACCCAGATGGCCCAGTCCGCCCAGGCCCAGCACGGCGACGGTGTCGCCGGCCCGGGCGCCGGAGCGGCGCAGGGCGTTGAAGACGGTGACCCCCGCGCAGGCCAGCGGGGCGGCCTCGGCCGCGCTCAGCTCGTCGGGGATCGCGGCCAGCGCCATGGCCGGGGCGATGACGCTGTCGGCGTAGCCGCCGGGGTAGGCCGCGCCGGGGACCTGCAGCTCGGGGCAGTGGATGCCGTCGCCCGAGCGACAGGCCTCGCAGTGTCCACAGCTGCCGCCGTACCAGCCGACGGCCACCCGGTCGCCGACCTTCCAGCCCTCCACCCCTTCCCCGAGCGCCTCGATGCGGCCGGCGATCTCGTGGCCGGGGGTGACCGGGAAGGTCGTGCCGGGCAGGGCGCCACCGGCGATCAGGAGGTCGGAGTGGCAGACGCCGCAGGCCTCGACGGCGATCCGCACCGCCCCTGGCCCCGGCTCGCGGACCGGCACCTCGGACAGCTCGGGCACCGCGCCCGGGGCGGCGACCCGCACGGCGCGCCGCGGGCCGTCGGAACCGGAGGAGGAGGGCGAGGAGGAGGACGGCGAGGAAGGGGACGAGGAGTGCGAGGAGGCAGCCATGCTGGAGACCCTTCTGTACGGGGGCGAGGCGGGGCGCCACGCGCACCCGCCGGTCCCACCAGCTTCGTACGTCCACCACCGTTTGTCCGCGCACCGCTGGTCGGGACCGTGGACGCGTCGAGCGGCCTCCAGCTCGCCGTCGGGGAGGGCGAGGTGCCAGTGCTCGGCCGCTGGGCGGATGGTCATGGTGCGGTAGTGGGTGTTGTCGGTGGGTGAGGGCTCGACGTCGGCGGTCACCGCCTCGTAGACGGCGCGGACGGCTGCATTGCCCTCGTAGGCGGCCGCTGTGATGGAGCCGAGTTCGACGGCGGCTTGGTGGTCGAGGTGGTCAGGGCCGTCGGAGACGACGGGCAGGTTGCGTTCGGCGGCCACCGCCTCGCAGAGGGCCTCGGTCAGGAGCACCTGGGCGACCCAGCGGGTGAGTTGGCGATCCTCCGAACTGCCGGGCTGCGGCAGGGCGGTGGCTCGTGGGCCGCTTCGGAGGGCGGCGAGGCGGTGATCGAGGGCCGCCCGGGAAAGGGGACGTCCGTCGAGGAGGCCGAGCGTGGTCATGCCTCCACCACCAGGGCGACCGTCGGGGAGTACTGGCAGCGGCCGAACCACATGACCTTGGCGAGCGCCCAGTACGAGCCGTGGTCGGTGGATTCGGGGACGGTGACATCGAACTCGACGGTCGTGGTCGAGCCGGCTGCGACGGTGAAGCCGCGGACGGGCTCGGCGATGGTGTGCCACGTACCCCACGGGGAGACGAGTTGCAGCTCGCCCCGGATCTCGCCGCGGGTGCGGTTGGTGAGGGTCAGAGCGAGGACGGCCCGGCCTCCGGGGACGACCCGCAGGGTTTCGTGCGACACCGCGACGTCCAGGCCGGTGGCGCGGCCGGTGGTGGCCTTGGTGCCCTGGGCGATCGTCCAGTCCTCGGGGGTTTCGCCGGGGGCAGGGAGAAGATCGGGAAGGTCGCCGACCGCGATCGTCACCAGGTCCTCGATCTGCTGGCCGTCGTGCTCGATCCGGACGGCCGCGAAGTACGGCCCCGGTTCGGCCCCGGCGGGCGGGGTGAGGGTGACCGGGAAGCGCAGGTGCCCTCCGGGTTCGAGCCGGTACGGGCGGCTGCCGAGGCTGGTCGTCCAGCCTTCGGGGGGCAGCACCGCGGCCGTACCCTCGACCGCCGCGTCCCGCAGCTGGGAGGAGAGGACGACCGACAGCGTCACCGGCTCCCCCGCCGTCCGCAGCAGTCCGGGCGAGGCGCCGACGGACACCGGTAGGTAGCCGAGCGGCGCCGGGCCCCGGTTGTGGAGCCAGTAGCGGGCGTGTACGGGTTGGGCGGCCTCCGCCACCGGGCCGAGGTCCGCTTCACCCGCCGGAGCGGCGACGGCCGGGGTCGCGAGCAGGGTGGCGATCTGCGATCCGGCGAGGTCGAGGGCGGGGCCACCGCTGGGCAGCGGCCGTTCCAGCAGGTCGGCGGCCCGGACGTCGCCCAGCCCGAGCGCGCCGCCGAGTCGCGCCGACCGTCCGAGGCCGGTCGACTCGACCAGGCGGACGGTGAGGTCTGGACCGACCTCGGCCGCCGAACCCTGCGCGATCGGGTTGCCCGAAGGCTTGAGCGCCCCCAGCAGCACCTCCCGCTGCGGCTCGACCCGCAGCCAGGACAGGGTGGCCGGCAGCGGCCCCTCCTGCGCCGGGACGATCCGGGCGTACAGCGGGTGGTTGAACTCCTGGCCCTGGGCGGGCAGCACCTGGTCCCGCCAGTCGCCGCCTCCCCCCACCAGTGCGTAGCTGAACTCATGTGTCCAGTGCTGGAGTTGGAAGGAGGCACCGTCGGGCAGGGTGCGCCGGGGCGGGTCGATCCAGACGCCGGAGGGCCAGCCGGTGCAGGAGCGCATCAGCGACAGGTGCAGCGCTCCGGTGGTGTCGACCGCGAAGCCGGGCAGGCCGAAGCTCAGCAACGCCACGGTGTGGTCCGCGAGTTGCTCCGAGACGGGAACCCTCGACGGGCAGACGGCGGTGATCCGGGCGTCGGCCAGGTCCTCCGCCAGCGCCGCGGCGTCGGAGACGACGAGTGCCGGCAGCGCCCGCAGGTCGCGCAGGTCGGCGTCCGGGCCCCAGACCTCGGCGAGCGGCCTGAGGGCCGGCACCCACACCGCGCCGTGCGCCTTCAGGGCGGCGGCGCACTCCTCTCCCGCCAGCGAAAGCAACTCCCGCGCCAACGGGTTGACTTCAGGCGGGCCGACCACGATCCGGAAGTCCGGCAGGTTGGAGTCCACGTCCAGCCAACCGTAGCGCGCCCAGTCCGCCGCCGAGGTGGTGGCGGTGACCCCGACCCGGGCGAGCGCGACCACCAGCGGACGGGCGTCGGCCGCGTCGTCCAGGGTGGGGACGACGACCTCCGCCACCCCGAGGGCGCGCGAGCCGGCCGCCGCGCCCGTCGCGTCGATCAGGTCCACGCGCGCGGTGGCGCCGAGCCCGAACCAGGTGTTGGCCGGGTTGTCCAGCGTCCAGGGCGCCTCCGCCGAGTCCACGTCCGGCATCGCGAAGCCGCGCCCGACGACGGCGCCGGCGACCTCGCTGACGGGCAGCCCGCCGGGGACGTCCACCGGGAAGCGCAGTCGCAGCAGCCGGTCGGCGCCGGAGTGGTCGACCACCCGGGTGCGGCAGTCGACCCGGTCGAGGCCGCGCCAGAGCGTGACGGTCTGCTCGTACCGCACGGAGTCGACCGTGCCCTCGATCACCAGGCGCTCGCCGAGCGGCCCGGTCTCCCGGCGCACCGACGCCCGTGCTTCCCCGGAGCCGACCACCGGTCCGCTGGGCACCAGGTGCCAGGGGCCCTCGCCGAAGTCGGGGTGCTGCGGGTACTCCTCGTACACCCGCAGCTCGTTGCCGATCCGGCCGTCCTGGATCAACTCCCGCTGGTGCAGGAGGTCATGGACCGACGTGAGGCCGCCGCCGCGCGCCGGGTCG
This sequence comes from Kitasatospora sp. NPDC001095, assembly GCF_053598615.1. Classification (NCBI taxonomy): domain Bacteria; kingdom Bacillati; phylum Actinomycetota; class Actinomycetes; order Kitasatosporales; family Streptomycetaceae; genus Kitasatospora; species Kitasatospora sp. NPDC001095. The sequence goes on from NZ_JBSFKQ010000001.1 coordinate 390,996, forward strand.
GCGGTGGCGCGGTACCGGTCGTTCCCGATGGTCACGCCTGCGGCCGCCGTCCACGGCTGCTCCGCGACGCCCTCCACCAGCCGCCAGGTGCGCCAGCCGAGTGCGGGCACGTCGGTGGCCAGGAAGCGCAGCGTCCCCCGGTCGACGGCGCTGGGCACCGGCTCACCCCTGTCGTCCAGCACCCGCACCGACCGTACGTCGTCGGGCAGTTCGACCGTCACGAGGTCGGTCCGGTCGAAGGAGAGCGTGTTGGTCACCACCACGGCGGAGCCGACGCCCCCGGCGGAACCGACGCCCCCGGCGGAGCCGACGCCCACCGTGGAGATCCGCGCCGTGAGCGCGTCCAGTGCCGCGTCCCGTACGCCGGACGCCAGGTCGTACGCCTCCCGCCAGCCGCCGAGCAGGTCCAGGTACACCTGGTCGGACTCGGAGCCGGTGATCGCGTCGTGGTGCGCCCCGTAGGCGAGTTGGCGCCAGACCTTGTCCAGCGCGGCGTCCGGGTAGCGGCCGAGGCCGTGGACGGACGCGAGCGCGGCGAGCTTCTCCGCGTCCACGGCCGCGACCTCGCCGGCGCGTTGGGCCTGCTTGGTGTCGATGTACGAGACGTCCTTGCCGGTGTACACCGGGTTCATGTCGCGGGTCTGCGGGCTGGGTCGCCGTCCGGTGGCGGCGAGTTCGGCGCGGACGGCATCGAGGAAGTCTCGCGGGATGGCGCAGACGAAGCGCGGCCAGAGGTACTTGGCGGCCCAGGAGCGGTGGATCTCGGTGACCCACTTGTTCGGCGGAGTGTAGTCCGTCCCGACCGGCAGCAGCAGGTTCTTCGTCGCCCCGACCGGCTTGAGCTTGCGGTACAGCTCGTAGACGGCCTGTTCGGCGGTGGCCAGGTCGGGCGAGGAGTCCATCCACCAGCCGGCCGAGTAGTGGTGCGGCATGTAGTGGGTGAGCACGCCCTCGCCGCCGGGGGCGATCCACTCGAACTCGCTGGGGAACTGCATCACCCGGGCGTCGTCCTTGGCCGCGCGGAAGTTCTTCTGGATCGGGCCCCACTGGTGGAACGGGCCGCGCGCCCAGGCGCTGCCGGTGAGGCCGGCCGCGGCGAGGTGGCCGGGGAACTGCGGGTCGTGGCCGAACACGTCGAGCTGCCAGGCGGTTCGCGGGTCGCCGCCGAGGATGTCGCGCTGGTAGCCGATGCCGAGGACGAGGTTGCGGATGGTGGTCTCGGCGCCGGTGAGGTTGGTGTTCGGCTCGTTGTAGGTGCCGCCGACGAGTTCGACCTGACCGCGTTCCAGCAGCTGCCGCAGGGTGTCGCGGCGTTCTGGGTGCTGGTCGAAGTACGGCTTCAGGTAGTCGACTTCGGCGAGGACGAACTTGTACACCGGGTCCCGCAGGGCGAGGTCCAGGTGGGCGTCGACGAGGGCGAAGCCGTTGCGTTCCCACAGCGGCCGGGTGGTGGCGTCGGCGGAGAGCAGTTCCCAGGGGGAGGTGTAGGCGGCCTGGGTGTTCCACCAGACCGGGTCGTAGTGGAAGTGCGAGACCAGGAACATGGTCCAGCCGGGCTCGGCGACGTCCACCACGGCCTCGACGGACGAACCCTCGACGCTGACGGTGACGGCGAGCCGGTCGCCGGGCGAGGCCCCGCCGATCTCCAGCGGGACGTCGACCAGCCCCGTGCCGGTCGCCTCGCCGCGGACGCCCTGGCCGCTGACGTCGATCCGGGCGGCCGGGCCCTCCAGCCTCACCCGCAGCACTTGGCGCGGGGCGTCCTCGGGGCCGACGAACAGGTCGGTGCTCTCGACGGCGGTGATGGTGACCGGCACGGGGTGCCTCCTCCTCGGAACGGGGCTACGCGCCCCAGGCCTCGAACTCGTAGATGCGGGCGGCCGGGTCGGTGGTCTGGGTGGGCGTGGTGACCACCAGCCGGACGTAGCGGGCGGTGGTGTTCACCGGGTGGCTCGTCGTGCCGGCCGTGTTGCCGGTGACGTCGGCGACGGTCGTCCAGGGGTCGCTCGTGCCCGACCGGACCTGGATGGTGAAGTCACGGGTGTTGTACGAGGCGCTCTCGCCGCCCGCCGCCGCGTGCCTGACCACGAACGTCGACAGCTTCCTCGCCGAACCGAGGTCCACCTCCAGCCACTTGGCGGAGGTCAGGGTGCACCACTTGTCGCCGGTTCCGCCGCCGACGCTGCCGTTGACGGCCTTGGCCGGGCCCTCGTTGGCGTTGCACTGGCCGGAGGCGGTGGCCGGGCGGTTCAGCGCCAGGTTGGTGGCGGCCGGCGGGGTGCCGTTCCAGCTCACCGTGGTGGAGGTGGCGGCCGAGCGTCCGTAGGTGGTGGAGACCGCCTCGACGTCCAGCGTGGTGGCGTTCTCGCCCCCGGCTCGGTCCAGCCGGCCGACGAAGTACGCGTCGTTGGGTGTGGCGCCGAGGAAGGTGCGGCTGCCGTCCGCGTTCCGCCGGTAGACCTCGTAGTGGTGCACGTTGCCGCCGGGCGCCGCCGTCCAGGACAGCCGCAGGGACTGGACGGCGCCGGGCGTCACGTCGCTCGCGCCGAGGACGGTGAGGCCGGACGGTGCCGCCGGTTTCTCCACCGAGCCGTCGTAGAGGGCGATTTGGCCGACCCTGAGGTCGTACGCCGGGTCGCTGCCCTCGACCCGCAGGGCGATCTGGGCGACGGTGCGGCCCGCGTACGGGGAGAGGTCGAGGGTGTGCCGCTCCCAGCCGGTACCGGAGTCGGCGCCGACGTCGATCATGGTGAAGGTGCCGGGCGCGTCGGTGAAGGAGAGGGCCGCCTTGAGCTTGGTGGGCCCGGCGACCGGCGTCTTGACCACCAGGTCGAGCCTGGTGTCCGCGGCTACCGGCAGCCTGGTCTGGTACAGCCGCACGGTGTTGGCGGCGTCAAGCTTTCCGCTCAACCGCAGTGCGGATCCGCCCTGGTAGGCGTCGGTGAAGTCGACGGACGGGGTGAGTCCGGCACCGCTCGACTCGACCACCCAGCGGTAGGTGGGCGGGACGTCCTGGAGCGAGAGGTTGTTCCAGCCGCCGGTGGCGACCCGGGTGCCGGCCGCGTTGTAGAAGTCGCCCTGCCCGGTGTCGAAGGTGGTGACGAAGGGCTTGGTGGTGATCGGCGAGGACTCGGCGACGTAGCCGGCCAGGCCGGGCCAGCTCGACGAGAGGTCGATCCTGGACGGGTCGTTGGCGGCGCCGACCCAGTACCGGGCGTCCTTGGCGTAGAAGTCGGCGCGGTCGGTGGCGGACTTCCAGGTCCACTCCGGGCGGTAGAGTCCGAGCGAGGTGGTGTGCGGCTGCCCGGACGGGAAGAGGGAGGCCCAGTTCACCCCGGTGTTGTAGCCGTTGGCCTCGGTGTCGATGCCGGAGTAGAGCTCGTACTCGCTGCGGCCGAGCTGGCGGGCCAGCGCCCGGGAGGAGTTCAGGCCGCTCGACGACCAGCCGAAGTTCAGGAACATCGAGTCCGAGGTGCGCTTCGAACCCTCCTGGAGGAAGGGCGAGTTGGCCGACGTGAGGGCGTTCTGCCAGTTGACCGACCCGGAGGTGGTCATCGCGTCGTACCACATGAACTCGGTGCCGCTCTGGGCCTTGGTGTACTGCATCAGGTTGCGCACCTCGCCCGCCAGGGCCGAATCCCCGCCGCCCGTCTCCTGGTTGATGAACCAGCCGTCGAAGCCGTAGTACTGCGCGGCCTGGACGAGCTTGTCGGCGACGGGGTACCGGCTGCCGAACTTCTGGACGAAGTCGCGCACCCACTGGAGTTGGCCGCCGTACGCGCCGGGCGGGAAGAAGACGGTGCCGTACACCTTGACGCCGTTGCGGTGGGCGGCGTCGATCACGGTCGGGTTGGGGGCGAGGATCAGGCCCTCGCCGGCCGAGCCTCCCCAGAACACCAGCTTGTCGACGTACTGCCAGTAGCCGAAGGCGTAGTAGTTCGGGTCGGCGGAGCCCTGGGAGGGGTTGCCGGAGGTGGGGCCGAAGGAGACCAGCGAGGCGATCCGGCCCTCGCCGGTGCGGGCGTTGGGGTTGGCGCGCAGCGCCGGGTCGCTGGTGCGCGGCTGGAGCGGGACGCGGGAGCGGTTGAAGCGGGCGTCCGGGTCGGTGGCCGGGTCCCAGTTCAGGATGCTGTTGGGGTACCAGTACGAGGCGAACGGCTGGGTGCCCGACGTGGCGGTGGCGGCGGGCGCGGCGGCCGGTGTCGGGCCGGCCCAGGCCGCGGGGGTCGCGGTGAGCGTGGCCGCCGCGAGGGCGGCGCCGAGCAGCAGGGGGAGGCGTCGTGACATGCGGGGGCTCCGATCGAGCGGAGGGGGGATGGGCGGGCCCGCCGTCGCGAACGGGGGCCCGACTGCATGCGGGCGTGCCGGTGCTGGATCGAGTGGGGTCGGAGTGGGGGCCGAGCGGGGACCGGTTGGGAACGGGGTCGGGACCGAGTCGGAGTCGCACCGCTGGCTGGCTCCCCGGGCGCGCGGAAACGGAAGGGAGCGGAAGGGAGCGGACGCGGAGCGAGACAGGCAGCGGGAGCCGGACGGAGCGCGGTGGGCGCGCGGGTGGAGCGCGCCCGGGTGGAGCGCGCCGAGCGGCGCCCGCTCGGCGCTGCGAGGCTAAACCGGTTCAGAACCGCTGTCAACGATGTGCGCAGCGACCACGCCCACGGGGGAAGCCGCAGGGGAAGCCACCGGGAATCCGGCCGGCGCGCCCCCCGGCGGCGAGGTGGACTCCCGTACGGTCAGCCGGGGCGTGGGCATCTGCAGGTCCCGCCCAGGACCGGCCTCGTCCAGCTCCGCCAGCAGGCTGCGTGCGACCTGCTCACCGAGCGCGAAGGTGTCCCGGCTGAGCGCGGTCAGCGGAGGGTGGACGATCCGGGCGAGCACCGAGTCGTCGAAGGAGACGATGGACAGCTCGCCGGGCACCGCGACGCCCATCTCCCCCGCCACGCCGAGTCCGGCGACGGCCATCACGTCGCTGTCGTAGACGATCGCGGTGGGCCGCCTGGCCCGGGACAGCAGGGTCCGGGTGGCGGCCGCGCCCTCGGCGTCGCTGAAGTCGGTGGGCACCGACACCGCCTCCTCCAGTCCGAGCCGGCGCGAGGCGTCGCGCAGCGCGCGGATCCGCCGCTGGGTGTGCTGGAAGTGCGGCAGCCCGGCGAGGTGGGCGATCCGGCGGTGCCCGATGGCGGCCAGGTAGTCGACGATCGAGAGCATCGCCTCCCGGTCGTCGGCCCAGATCCGCAGCTGGTTCCCGCCCTTGCCGGGCCCGCCCAGCACCACGGCGGGCAGCCCGAGTTCGTCCAGCACCGGCAGCCGCGGGTCCTTGACCTGGAGGTCGACCACGATGAAACCGTCCACCCGGTGCTCGGACGCCCAGCGCCGGTAGACCTCCGTCTCGGCGGCGGTGTCCTCGACCACCATCAGGTGCAGTGCGACCGAGCCGGCCGAGAGCACCGCCTGGAGCCCGGACAGCAGTTGGCTGAAGAACGGCTCGACGCCGATGGTGCGGGCGGGCCGGGCGATCACCAGGCCGACGGCGTCGGCCCTGGCTCCGCCGAGGGCCCGCGCGGCGCTGTGCGGCCGCCAGTTCATCTCCTCGGCGACCCGCAGGATCCGGGCCCTGGTCGCCTCGCTGACGCCCGGGCGGCCGTTGAGCGCGAAGGACACCGCGCCCTTGGAGACACCGGCCTGGCGGGCGATGTCGGCGATCGTCGGTCTGCCCACAGAACCCGACTCCTCTCTTGACAGCCAAGTTTAGGCGGGAGCATAGTCCCAGGCATCGCTAGACCGGTTTAGTTAGTCAGATTGCGGAATCCCCTCCCCGAGCCGGCACCCCGTGTTCCGGCACCGCCGAGATCCGGCACGTCCCGCAAGAACCGGCACCACCCCCCGAGCTCAGCACGATCCCCCACCCACCCCAGGACCGGGAGACCCTCATGCGAAGAATCTGGGCGGCACTGACCACGACCGCGCTCGCCACCGCCGCCCTCACCGGCTGCGGACTCGGCTCCGGCGACACCAAGGACGGCGACACGGTGGCGAGCGCGGCCGCCACCGGCGAGGTCAAGGGCAAGGTCTCGCTCCAGACCTGGGCGCTCAAGCCGAAGTTCACCGACTACATGCAGGGCGTGATCGACGGCTTCAAGAAGAAGTACCCCGGCGTCGAGGTCGAGTGGCTCGACCAGCCCGGCGAGGGCTACTCCGACAAGGTGCTCAGCCAGGCCGCCGCCGGCACCCTGCCCGACGTGGTCAACCTCCCGCCGGACTTCGCCTTCCCACTGGCGAAGAAGGACGTCCTGCTGGACGTCGCCAAGGCCGATCCGAAGCTCGCCGAGGAGTACGTCCCCGGCGGCGTGGACGCCTACCGGTTCAACGGCCACCAGGGCACCTTCGGCTACCCCTGGTACCTCAACACCGATGTGAACTACTGGAATTCGGAACTCCTGACGAAGTACGGCCTGGACCCGCAGAAGCCCCCGGCCAACCTGGACGAGCTGATCGCCCAGGCCCGGACGATGAAGGAGAAGTCCGGCGGCCAGACCTATCTGATGAGCCGCAAGCCGGGCATCGGCGACCTGTACAACATCGGCGTGAAGATCATGTCCGACGACGGCAGGAGCTTCACCTTCAACACCCCCGAGGCCGCCGCGCTGCTCGACAAGTACCGCGACGCCTTCAAGGAGGGCCTGATGCCGAACGGGGTGCTCACCGACACCTACGCCGGCAACTCCAAGCTCTTCAGTTCCGGCACCGCGGCCTGGACCACCGGCGGCGGCAACTTCATCACCAGCCTCGCCACCGACAACCCGACCCTCGCCCCGAAGGTCGTCCCCTCCCCCGCGATGGCCACCCCGCCGCTGTACGTCCAGGGTCTGTCCATCCCGAAGAACACCAGGAACCCGGCCGCCGCGGTGGCCCTCGCCCGCTGGGTCACCAGCCCCGAGAACCAGGCCGCCTTCGCCCACCTGACCAGCGTCTTCCCGTCCACCAAGGCCTCCGCGAACGACCCGTTCTTCAGTAGGAGCGACGGCACCAACGCGGGCGACGCCAAGGTGATCGCCTTCACCTCGCTCGCCAAGGCCCAGCTGATCCAGCCGGTCGAGGTGGACGACGCGATGGGCACCGTCATCAAGCAGCAGTTCGCCCTGGCCATCAGCGGCGACACCAGCTCCAAGCAGGCGCTGGACACCGCCGTCGAGCAGTGCAACAAGCTGCTCAAGGGCTGATCCCACCGGACGGCCACCCCGGGCACCACCGAGCACCACCCAAACCTCACCGCGCCCCAACCCCTACCGGGCCGCGCCCCACCCCGAACCGGGCGCGCCCCAACCCCCGAACCGGCGACAAGCGGCGGGCCTCCCCCACACCCGCCGCTCCCCACCCCAGAACTCCCCGGCGGGCACCCGCAGCACCCCCAGGCCCCAGGAAGGCGACGGCATGACCCACCGGCGTTGGTTCACCCCCTGGCTGCTCGCCGGGCCCGCGATGGTCTGGCTGGCCGTCTTCAACCTCTGGCCGGCCGTCAACACGGTGATCCTCTCCTTCACCGACGCCAAGCCCATCGGCGGCGGGCAGTTCACCGGCCTGGAGAACTACGGCCGGCTGCTGGACGACGAGCAGCTCGCCGACGCCCTGCTGAACAGCATCGTGTTCATGCTGGTCTGCCTGCCCCTGCTGACCGTCCTGCCGCTGCTGCTCGCCCTGCTCGTGCAGCGCAGGATCCCCGGGATCACCTTCTTCCGCACCGCCTTCTACACCCCGGTGATCGCCTCCGCCGTCGTGGTCGCCCTGATCTGGGGCTGGGTGCTGGACGACCGCGGCCTGGTCAACGGCCTGCTGCGGCAGACCGGGCTCGCCGACTCCCCGGTCCCGTTCCTGACCGACCGCTGGCTGCTGCTGTTCAGCGCGATCGCCCTCACCGTCTGGAAGGGTCTCGGCTACTACATGGTCATCTACCTCTCCGCCCTCGCCAACGTCCCGCGTGAGCTGCACGAGGCGGCGGCCGTGGACGGCGCGGGCCCGCTGCACCGGTTCTGGCACGTCACCCTGCCCGGGGTGCGCCCGACCATGGTCCTGGTCTCCGCGCTGATCTCGGTGAGCTCGCTGCGCGTGTTCTCCGAGCTGTACGTGCTCTCCAACGGCCAGGGCGGGCCCGGCGGGCGGGACATGTCGGTGGTGATGCTGATCCAGATGTACAGCCGAGGCTTCAACGGCCATCTGGGCTACGCCTCGGCGCTCAGCCTGCTGCTGTTCGTCGTCACCCTCGGCCCGATGCTGTTCCTGATGCGGCTGAACCGGAAGGCGGCCTGACCCGTGACCACCGTCCGCACGTCGAACGAGACCCCCGCGAAGCCCTCGGGGACCGCCGGGAACGCCGGCAACGCCGGGAACGTCAAGCCCGCCCGGGGCTTCAACACCCCCTCCAGCGCCGTGACCGCCGCCCGCTACCTGTTCCTGGCCCTGGTCCTGCTGCTGGTCATCGGCCCCTTCCTGTGGCAGCTGTCCACGTCCCTCAAGGGCCCCGCCGAGGACGTCTACACCCGCACCCCGAGCTTCCTGCCCGACCAGCCCACCCTGGGCAACTACGGCAAGGTCGCCGAGGTCATCCCGGTGTGGACCTACGCGCTCAACTCGGTGATCGTCGCCGCGGTCTGCATCGCCGGCAACGTGGTCGGCTGCACGCTGGCCGGCTACGCGCTCGCCCGGCTGCGCTTCCGCGGCGCCAAGCTCGTCCTCGGCCTCTTCCTCGCAACCCTGATCCTGCCCGGCGAGGTCACCATCGTCTCCCAGTACGTGCTGGTGCGCAGCCTCGGCCTGGCCGACAGCCTGCTCGGCGTCGCCCTGCCAGGCTCGATCGCGATGCTCAACGTGCTGCTGATGCGCACCGCGTTCGCCGCCGTCCCGGCCGAGCTGGACCAGGCCGCGCTGGTGGACGGCGCCGACGTCTGGCAGCGGCTGTGGCACATCGGTCTGCCGAACGTGCGCGGCATGCTCAGCGTGATCGTGATCTTCACCTTCATCGGCGCCTGGGACGACTTCCTGTGGCCGCTGATCGTGCTCAACGACCCGCAGAAGTACACCCTCACCGTCGGGCTGCAGTACCTCAACGGCACCTTCTCCGCCAATCCGCGGCTGATCGCGGCCGGCACCATGATCGCCTTCCTGCCGATCGTCGTGGTGTTCGGCGTCTGCCAGCGCTTCTTCTTCAAGGGCGTCGAGGAGGGGGCCGTCAAGGGATAGAGCCCGTCCGGGGACAGTCCACCGTCCGTACGCCCCAAACTCGTTGAGGAAGCCATCCGATGACCACCGCTCCCCGCTTCGGTGTCAACTACACCCCCAGCGCCGGCTGGTTCCACCACTGGCTCGACTTCGACCTCGACGCCGTGCGCGCCGACCTCGACTCCATCGCCGCCCTCGGCCTGGACCACGTCCGGGTGTTCCCGCTCTGGCCGGTCTTCCAGCCCAACCGCACGCTGATCCGCCCGCGCGCCGTCGAGCAGCTGACGGCCCTGGTGGACGCGGCCGGCGAGCGCGGGCTGGACGTCGCGGTGGACGGCCTGCAGGGCCACCTGTCCAGCTTCGACTTCCTCCCCTCCTGGACCCGCACCTGGCACCGGCGCAACCTCTTCACCGACCCGCAGGTGCTCGACGGCCAGGCCGCCTACCTGCGCGCCCTGTCCGGGGCGCTGCGCGAGCGGCCCAACTTCCTCGGGATGACGCTCGGCAACGAGATCAACCAGTTCTCCGGCGCCCCGCACCCCGACCCGGACCGGGCCACCCCCGCCGAGGCGGAGGCCTGGCTGCGCCGGATGCTCGACGCCTGCGAGCGGGGCGCCCCCGGCCGGCTGCACCTGCACGCCTCCTACGACGCGGCCTGGTACCTGGACGAGCACCCCTTCACCCCCTGGCACTCGGCCCGGATCGGCGCCGCCACCGCCGTGCACTCCTGGGTGTTCAACGGCACCGCCCAGCGCTACGGCGCCCACTCGACCGCCACCACCCAGCACGCCGCGTACCTGGTCGAGCTGTCCAAGGCCTGGGCGGACGACCCGGCCCGCCCGGTCTGGCTGCAGGAGGTCGGCGCGCCCGCCCCGCACATCACGGCCGAGGACGCGGCGCGCTTCACCGGTGCCACCGTGGCGGCCGCGCTGGACTGCCCGGACCTGTGGGGCGTCACCTGGTGGTGCTCGCACGACGTGGACCGATCGCTCGCCGACTTCCCCGAACTGGAGTACAGTCTCGGCCTGTTGACCACCGACCGGACGGTCAAGCCGGCCGGCGCCCGGCTCGCCGAGGCCGCCGCCGAGGCCCGCCGGTCCTGGCAGGCACCGAAGCCGCGCAGCACCGCCGTGGTGGTCGCCACCGGCGACGAGGTCACCTCGCCCTACCGCTCGGTCTGCGGCCCCGGCGGCCCGGTGTACGAGGCGTTCATGCGCCTCGCCGAGGACGGCGCCCGCCCGACCGCGGTGCTCGCCGAACGCGCCGAGGACCACGCCCACCTCGCGGCGCGTGGCATCACCGAGGTGGTGGACCCCGCCGACGTACGTTCGCTCTAGCCCGTTCCCCCTCCGCCACGCGACCCCAGCCACCCCGTCCCCTGCCACGCACCCTCAGCCACGCAACGGAGCCCGCTGACATGCACGATGACCGCACCCTGGTCGAGTCCCGCCTCAAGCGCGTCCTGGACGAGCGCATCCGTCCGGCCGTGTACCCCGAGTCCGTCCCGCTGGGGGTCGGCATCTGGACGGCACCCGGCGAGCCCGTCCCGGTCGCCGAGGGCCTGGCCGCCCCGCGCACCCCGATCGCGGTGGGCGACGCCTGGGGCGCGCCCTGGGGCACCAGCTGGATCACCGTGACCGGAACCGTCCCCGAGGCCTGGGCCGGACACACCGTCGAGGCGCTGATCGACCTCGGCTTCGACGCCAACATGCCCGGCTTCCAGTGCGAGGGCCTGGTCTACCGCCCCGACGGCTCCCCGGTGAAGGGCCTCAACCCGCAGAACCAGTGGGTGCGGATCGCCGCGCCGGCAGCCGGCGGCGAGCAGGTGCTGCTGCACGTCGAGGCCGCCTCCAACCCGGTCGTCCTGGACTACCACCCCTTCCTTCCCACCGAGTTGGGCGACCGGGAGACGGCCGGCGACCGGCCGCAGTACAAGCTGGCCCGGATGGACCTCGCCGTCTTCGACGAGACGGTCTGGCAGCTGGTGATGGACCTGGAGGTGCTCGGCGAGCTGATGGCCGAACTGCCGGTGGAGGGCCCCCGCCGCTGGGAGATCCTGCGTGCGGTCGAGCGCTGTCTCGACGCGATCGACCTCCAGGACGTCAACTCCACCGCTGCCGCCGCCCGTTCGCAGCTCGAAGGGGTACTGGCCGCGCCCGCCGTGCCGTCCGCGCACCGGATCAGCGCGATCGGTCACGCCCACATCGACTCGGCCTGGCTCTGGCCGCTGCGCGAGACCGTCCGCAAGGTGGCCCGCACCACCGCCAACATGACCGCGCTGCTGGAGGACGAGCCGGAGTTCCGCTACACCATGTCCCAGGCGCAGCAGTTCGCCTGGATCAAGGAGCACCGCCCCGAGGTGTACGCCCGGGTCCGGAAGGCGGTGGCCGAGGGCCGGTTCGTCCCGGCCGGCGGCATGTGGGTCGAGTCCGACACCAACATGCCGAGCTCGGAGGCGATGGCCCGGCAGTTCGTGCACGGCAAGCGGTTCTTCCTGGACGAGTTCGGGGTGGAGAACCACGAGGCCTGGCTGCCGGACACCTTCGGCTTCACCGGCGGCCTGCCGCAGATCATCCGCAACGCGGGCTCCAAGTGGCTGCTGACCCAGAAGATCTCGTGGAGCCAGGTGAACCGGTTCCCGCACCACACCTTCCTCTGGGAGGGCATCGACGGCACCCGGATCTTCACCCACTTCCCGCCGGTGGACACCTACAACTGCTCGATGAAGGGCAGCGAGATCGCCCACGCGGCGAGGAACTTCAAGGACAAGGGCGTCGCCCGGCACTCGCTCGCCCCGACCGGCTGGGGCGACGGCGGCGGCGGCACCACGCGCGAGATGGTCGCCAAGGCGGCCCGACTGAAGGACCTGGAGGGCTCGGCCGCCGTCCGCTGGGAGAACCCCGCCGAGTTCTTCGCCAAGGCCGAGGCCGAGTACCCGAACCCGCCGGTCTGGGTCGGCGAGCTCTACCTGGAACTGCACCGCGCCACCCTGACCAGCCAGGCGAGGACCAAGCAGGGCAACCGGCGCAGCGAGAACTTGCTGCGCGAGGCCGAACTCTGGTGCGCCACCGCCGCGTTGCGCACCGGCGCGGCGTACCCGTACGAGCAGCTGGACCGGATCTGGAAGACCGTCCTGCTGCACCAGTTCCACGACATCCTGCCGGGCTCGTCCATCGCCTGGGTGCACCGCGAGGCCGAGGCGACGTACGCGGCGCTGGCCGGGGAGCTGGAGGGCCTGATCGGCGCGGCCCAGCGGGCGCTGGCCGGGCCGGCCGCCGGCGGGCGCGAGCTGGTGTTCAACGCGGCGCCGCACACCCGCTCGGCGGTGCCGGCCGGAGGGGCCGCCGCCGTCGCCGTGCCGGGCGGCGCCTGCGAGGCGGTCGAGCGCTCCAGGGGCGGCTTCACGCTGCGCAACGGGCTGCTGGAGGTCGTCGTGGACGCGGACGGCCTGATCGCCTCGGTGGTCGAGCTCGCGACCGGCCGGGAGACCGTCGCCCCCGGCAGCCGGGCCAACCTGCTCCAACTGCACCCCGACTTCCCCAACATGTGGGACGCCTGGGACGTGGACCAGTTCTACCGCAACACCGTCACCGACCTCACCGGCACCGACTCGCTCACCGCCTCCGCGTCCCCCGCCGGGGCCTCGGTGCGGATCGCCCGTTCCTTCGGCTCCTCCACCGTCGTCCAGACCCTCACCCTGCCGGCCGGCGAGCAGCGGCTGGACATCGACACCGAGGTCGACTGGCACGAGACCGAGAAGTTCCTCAAGGCCGCGTTCCCGCTGGACGTCCACACCGAGCGCTACGCCGCCGAGACCCAGTTCGGCCACCTCCACCGGCCCACCCATACCAACACCAGCTGGGACGCCGCCAAGTTCGAGGCCTGCAACCACCGCTTCGTCCACTTCGAGGAGCCCGGCTGGGGCGTCGCCCTGGTCACCGCCTCCACCTACGGCCACGACGTCACCCGCACGGTGCGCGCCGAGGACGGCGGGACCACCACCACGGTCCGCTTCTCGCTGCTGCGCGCCCCGCGCTTTCCCGACCCGAAGACCGACCAGGGCCTGCACCGCTTCCGGCACGCCCTGGTGCCGGGCGCGGCGATCGGCGACGCCGTCCGCGAGGGCTACCGGATCGGCCTGCCCGAGCGGACGGTCACCGGCAGTACGGAGCGCGTCGCACCGCTGGTGGAGCTGGACAACGACGCCCTGGTGGTGAGCGCCGTCAAGCTCGCCGACGACCGCAGCGGGGACCTGGTCGTCCGGGTCTACGAGGCGGGCGGCGGCCGCGCCCGGGGCCGGCTGACCACCTCCTTCCCACTGGCCGGCGCCGTGCCCTGCGATCTGCTGGAACGGCCCTGGGACGGCACCCGCGGCGAGGTCGCGTTCGAGGACGGCGCGGTGCGGCTCGAGCTGCGCCCGTTCGAGCTGGTGACCCTGCGCCTGCGGGTCTCCGCCTAGGCCGTACGCTGTTCGGCGCCCTTACGATGTTCGGCCCTCTTACGCTGTTCGGCGCCTCGGCCCCGTGGCCGGAGCGCCGCCCCTCGACCGATCTGGAGCCCGCCGTGCCCGTCACCCCGCTGTTCGCCGCCCTCGACATCGGCGGCACCAAGATCGCCGGGGCGCTGGTCGACGCCGACGGAGGGCTGCGGCACCGGCTCCAGCTGCCCACCCCTGCCACCGAGCCGGGCGCGGCCGTGCTCGCCGTGGTGCACCAGGTGCTGGAACGGCTCGCCGGGACGGCCGACTGGGCCGCCGTGACGGCCGTCGGGATCGGCAGCGCCGGCCCGGTCGACCTCGCCGGCGGCACCGTCAGCCCGGTCAACATCCCCGGCTGGCGCGGCTTCCCGCTGGTCGACGCGGTCGCCGCGCACCCGGCGGTCGCCGCGCACCCGGCGGCGGCCGCCCGCGCCCCCCTGCCCGTCCGGCTGGCCGGGGACGGCGTGGCGATGGCCGCCGCCGAGCACTGGCAGGGCGCGGCCCGGGGCGCCGACAACGCGCTCTGCCTGGTGGTGTCCACCGGCGTCGGCGCCGGACTGGTACTCGACGGCGCGGTGCGCCCCGGCCCCAGCGGCAACGCCGGCCACCTCGGCCACATCGCCGTCGACCTGGACGGCGAGCCCTGCCCGTGCGGCTCCCGCGGCTGCCTGGAGGGCCTGGCCAGCGGCACCGCGATCGCCCGCCGGGCCCTCGCCGAGGGCTGGCGGCCCGCGGACGGCGACCGGACGGCCCGCGCCGTCGCCGCCTCCGCCGCCGCGGGTGACCGTGTCGCGCTGGCCTCCTTCGACCGCGCCGCCCAGGCGCTGGCCGCCGGGATCGCCGCCACGGCCGCCCTGGTGGACCTCTCCCGGGTCGTCGTCGGCGGCGGGGTGGCCGCCGCCGGGGACGTGCTGTTCACCCCGCTCGCCCGACACCTGGACCGCTACGCCGCCCTCTCGTACGTCCGCGGCCTGGACGTGCGCCGCGCCGAACTCGGCACCGACGCCGGGCTGATCGGCGCCGCCGCGCTCTGCCGCTGAGCCCGCCCGGAGCCGCCCGCATGCCGCCGTCCCCGCTGCCGCCCTTCGCCCTCCTGCGCAACCCCGTCCGCCGGTACGCCTGGGGTTCGCCCACCGCCATCCCCGCGCTCACCGGCACCGCGCCCGACGGCACCCCGCAAGCCGAACTCTGGCTGGGCGCCCACCCGTCGGCGCCGTCGCTGCTCGTCACCGGCGACGGCACCAACGGCGACGGCGACGGCGATGTCCCGCAGCCGCTGAACGAGCTGATCGACGCCGACCCGGACGGCCTGCTCGGACCGGACACCGTACGGCGGTTCGGCCCGGCGCTGCCGTTCCTGTTCAAGGTGCTGGCCGCCGACCGGGCCCTCTCCCTCCAGGTCCACCCCACCCGCGCCCAGGCCGAGGCCGGCTACGCCGCGGAGCAGGCCAGGGGCATCCCGCCGGACGCGCCGGAGCGGGTGTTCAAGGACCGCGGGCACAAGCCCGAACTCATCTGCGCCCTCGGCGACTTCGAGGCGCTGTGCGGCTTCCGGCCGGCCGCCGCCACCGCCCGGCTGCTGGACGCCCTCGGCGTGCTCCCGTCCTGGGCCGCCGCCCTGCGTGCCCGGCCCGCCGAGGCCGTGCTGCCCGAGCTGCTGCGCGCCGGGCTGAACGCCGACGCCGCCGAACTGGCCGCCGTCACCGGGGCCTTGCGGAGCGCCGCGGCGGCCGGCGGACCGTACGGCGCGAGCTGCGCCGCGTACGTCCGCCTCGCCGAGGAGTACCCCGGTGACCGCGGGCTGCTCGCCGCGCTGCCGCTCAACCACGTCCGACTCGGCGCCGGGCAGGCCCTGTACCTGGACGCCGGGGTGCCGCACGCCTATCTGCGGGGCGTGGGCGTGGAGTTGATGGCCGAGTCGGACAACGTGCTGCGCTGCGGGCTCACCGCCAAGCACGTCGACCCGGACGGCCTGCTGGCGGTCACGTCCTTCCGCACCGGGGAACCCGAGGTGCTCGTACCGCGCCCGACGGGGCGCGACGGCGAGGAGGCTTTCGCCTCACCCGCCGAGGAGTTCGGGCTCTCCCGGCTGCGCCCCGGCGCCGTCGCCGTCCGCGTCGAACTCGCCACCCCGCAGATCCTGCTCTGCGTCTCCGGGTGGGCCCGCCTGCGGGCACCCGGCGGCGCCGAACTCCCGCTCCCGGCGGGCGCGTCGGCCTACCTCCGCCCGGGCGCCGGGCCGGTCGAGCTGACCGGCCCGGGCGCGGAGCTGTTCCGGGCCACCACGGGGTAGCTACCGGGGCGGGCCTGCCCTGCGCTCAGGCCCGTGCCGGGTGGCCGAACAGCAGGTCGTAGCCGTCCGGGAGTTGCTGGATCACCCGGTCCAGCAGCTCCCCGGGGACCAGGTCGGCGACGGTGCTCAGCACGGCCCCGATGTCCCACTGCGCCGTCGCCGGGGTTGCGCCGTCGATCCACCCCACCACGGCCTGCACGAAGCGTTCGGCGGTCAGCGGCTCGGACGCGGGCGCGGCGTCGCGCAGCAGCGGGGCGTAGGTGACGGGCAGCGCGTCGGCGAGTTCGACCCGCTCGGACCCCACCAGGTGCTCGCCGAGCAGGGCCAGCACGACCCGGGCGGCGTGATCCGCCTCGGCCTGGCCCCGGTACTCGCCGCGCTCCACCACGCGGGCGAGGAAGTCCTCCCAGGAGATGGTCATCGCGTCCTCCTTCCGGTCGGCGGCGCCGGCCGGCCCGACGGCGGCCCGCTCGCCCTGGACCAGCAGGGAGGTCGCAGCCCGTGACCACCGTGGAACGTACCGGTGCCCGTGCTGCTCAGCGTAACTCGCCCCGGCGCCCGCGGAAGCGGCCGGCCGTCAAGGAACCGTACGGACGCCCCCGAGACCGGGGGGCCGACCGGGCGGGATCGCCGCCGCCGGCCACGCCACCGGACCCGGGCGGCGGTTCATCGCACCGAGGCGTGGCACCGCCTGCGCGGTCGGCGCGACGGCACCGCGGCGGCGGCCGCACCGGCCGGAACCCGCTGCGCCGGCGGCGTCGCGGCCACCCCGGCCGTGCTCACCGCCGTGGCCGCGGTCACCGTGGTGGCCGCCAGGGCCGCCTGGGCGCGGGCCGCGTCCGCCATGAACGCCGAGAGAAAGCTCCGCTCGGCCGGGCTCAGCGCCCGTGAGCGGCCGGACTCGCGGTCCCGGGCGACCACCACCGTCCGTGCCCGCATAAAGGTGATCCGGTCCCGGCAGACATTCACCTCGACCTGCGCGGAACTCCGTCCGAGCCGTTCCACGGTGAGCCGCACCGACAACGGCTCGGGCCGGTGGTGCAACTGCTCCAGGTAGTCGATCTCGTGCCTGGCGATAATGAATCCGGACGGGAACAGCGATTCCCGTACTGCCGTTTCGTGGTGGCTGAACAGGTCGTAAATCCCCTCCTGGACGTAGCCGACCAGACGCGCGTTGTTGATGTGCCCGTTCTCGTCGACGTCGCTCCACCGGGTGGGGCAGGACAGCACGTGCACGCCCGGTTGCACCGCGTTCACTGCCGGGTCAGCCCGGCACCGGCGGGGAGCAGCGCGCGCTGCAACCTGGCGTAGTAGCCGGAGTGTTCGGCCGCCATCCGGGCCGCGGTCCACCCCTCCTCGGCCGCCTCGGCCGCCGCCTGGACGACCAGGCTGTCCAGCACCCCGTCGACCGCGCGGCAGAGGTCGTGAACGGCCGCGAGCCGCTCGGTCACGTCCGCCCCGCTCCCCGCGTTACGGGACGGGAAGGCTGCCAGTGATTCCATCGCGAGCTGAAGGTCGTCAACTCCGTCCGGCCGGTTTTCCGCAGGGAAATTCCGCATGATTTTCTCCATGACTCATTCGGCCGTTACGGCCCGGTAGCTAGCGTTCGATTACACCGGATCGGTGTCGACCCCCCGACCCCACGACGCTATCCCAGCCGACCGGGGTCGACTGATGGTTTGCGGACCGCGACGGGAAACTGACCACCATCGGAGTAGTTTGTCGGTGTACACAATATGCCCCATCAGTCGAATGCCGTCCGCAATTCGGGTGGAATTTCCGACGCGCGCCCCAGGATGGGCTCCCCGCACGCCGAAGTCTGCTAGCAGCCACTCCACCACCTCGCCTTGTACAGGTGCGCGCCGCGCAGCGACCGCGAACCCTCCGGCCGGTGCAGGGTGATCACCGAGGTGCACCAGTCGCACGGAGCCTCGTGTTCGGGCGCCACGGTGAGCAGCCGGCCCGTGCCCGGCTCGTCGCCGACGCTCTTGAGGTCCCGCTCGGCGGCCGGATCGGCCAGGTGCACGGCGGTGAAGCGGCCGGTGGCCGGGTCGTAGCGCCACAGGCCGTCCGAGGTGGTCACCCAGAACCCCCCGGGAGCCGCCAGGACGGCGGCCAGGTCGTGCCCCCCCGCTCCCCGGCAGGGGGCTCGTCCGCACGGCGTCGAGCGTCGGCGCGGCCGGGGTGCCGCCGACCCGCAGCGCGGTCAGTGCCGAGTCCCCGAGCGCCCAGAGCAGGCCGGTCCGGCCGTCCCAGTGCACCCCGTGCGCACCCGGCAGCGGGAACTGCGCGTACGTCGCGGCCCGCGGGCCCTGTGAGGCCGCGTACAGCCGCACCCAGGCGCCCGAACTCGCGGCCACGGCCACGTTGCCGTCCGGCAGCAGCTCGATGCTGTGCGGGTTGACGGCCGTCCCCAGGTCCGCCGCCCAGTGGGCCCGGCCGGTGGTGGTCTCCACGACGGCGGCGAGCCCTCCGGAGGCGGTCGTCAGCAGGTAGCGCCGCCCGTGCCGGACGCGGGACTTCGCCTCGTCCGGGTTGGTCCAGCTGCGTGCGGGCGTCAGATCCGCCAACTCCGGTGCCCGGTCGGCGCTCCAGCCCCAGACCACCGGCAGCCGGTCCGGCCCGCGATAGGCCATCAGCTCCTCGGCGCTCTGCAACACCAGCACGCTGCGCGAGGCCTGGTCCACCACCGCGACCTGCCGACCCGGCGAACCGGCCCACGCGCCGGCCGTCGGCGCGCAGAGCAGCAGGGCGACCGCGAGGGCCGGCGGTGTTCTCCTCAGCACGCCTTCACCGTCGTTGCTGCGTGGCGAATCCGCTCGGCGGCACGTCCGAACGGACCATCGATGTGCGGTGGTGGATCGTGCGGAGCCGTCGGCGGATCCACCTCGTTCACTGTCATCCGCACATCGTGGCGGGACGGTCCCACCGGCGGTCGACGCAACGCGGTACGGACACGTCGGGACGTCAACCCTGCGTTCCGGCGCCGCCCGTTCGGCGTCCGGAGGCGCAGGGCAGCCGAAGGCTCAACGCAGCCGAAGGCTCAACACACCCGAAGGCTCAGCGCCCGGCGACGACGTCCGCGACCCGGGCGATCGGCGAGGTGGTGGCCCGGCCGGCCGCCTCCTGCTGGTCGGCGGCGTGGTACGCGGCGTACATCGCGTGCACGCCGAGCCAGCGCAGCGGCTCCGGCTCCCAGCGCCGCACGGTGTGGCCGACCCAGGGCAGCCGGATCAGCTCGGTGTCCCGGCCGAGCACCAGGTCCCGCAGGGTGCGGCCGGCCAGGTTGGTGGTGGTCACCCCGCTGCCGACGTACCCGCCCGCCCAGCCGAGCCCGCTCACCCGGTCCAGCTCGACGGTGGCGCACCAGTCCCTGGGGACGCCGAGCACGCCCGCCCAGGCATGGTCGATCCGCGCGTGCGCGGCGGCCGGGAAGAAGCGGTCGAGGATCCGGCGGAGCTGGCGCACCGTCTCCACCTGGGTGCTGCCGTCCGAGTCCGTGCGCGAGCCGAACCGGTACGGCACGCCCCGCCCGCCGAGCGCGATCCGGTCGTCGGCGGTGCGCTGGGCGTACATGTAGGCGTGGGCGAAGTCGCCCAGCACCTCGCGGCCCTGCCAGCCGGTCTCCGCCCAGAACTCGGCGGGCAGCGGCTCGGTGGCCACCATCGCGGAGTTCATCGGCAGCCAGGTGCGCTTCTCGCCGCGCAGCCCGGCCGTGAACCCCTCGGTGGCGCGCAGCACCTGGTCGGCGGTGACGGTGCCGTACGGCGTGACGGCGCGGGGCTTGCGGTGGCCGCCGCCGGGCAGGATCGCGGTGACGGTCGTCCCCTCGTACACATCGACGCCCGACTCGCGTACCGTGCGGGCGAGTCCGCGGGCGAGCTTCGCGGGCTGGATGCGGGCGCCGTACCGGGTCCAGCAGCCGCCGATGGTGCCGGCGACGTCGATCCGGTCTCGTGCCTCCTTCTCCCCGAGCAGCTCGACCCGGCCTTCGCCGTAGGCCCGCTCGCCCTCGACGTGCTCGCGCAGGCGCTCCAACTGCGGCTTGCTGCGGGCTACTTCGAGGACGCCGCCGCGGACGATGTCCGCCTCGATCCCCTCGGCCGCGGCGACGTCGACAACCTCCCCGACCGCCGCGTCCATCATCCGCTGCATCGCCGCCGCACGCTGCCGCCCGTACCGCTTGGCGAACGCGCCGCGCCCCGCGAAGCCGTTGTACAGCCAGCCGCCGTTGCGCCCGGAGGCGCCGTAGCCGCAGAAGCGCTGTTCGAGGACGGCGACCCGCAGGGAGGGGTCGGCCTTCTTCAGGTAGTAGGCCGTCCAGAGACCGGTGTACCCGCCGCCGACGATGCACACGTCGACGTCCCGGCTCCCCGGCAGGGCGGGACCCGCCTCGGGCACCCCGTCCGCCGCGTACCAGAACGACACCTCGCCGTTGACCGCCGCCACCGGAACCTCCCACACCCTCGCTGACCTGCCCGGACGCTACCTCCGGCGGGTCGATGCGGGCCACCCCTCACAGTGCAAGGATCGCCGGCCCCGACCAGCCACCCTGTCAGTCGCGCAACGGCTCCAGCGCCCGTGTCCAGCTGTACGAGCCGGGCACGAAGTCCGCGATCCGCACCCCCGTCCGCCGCAGCTTCGCCAGGCTCTCCTCGTACGCCGGATGCGCCACCCGGACTCCCCGATCCCGCCCGCGGCCCCCGCCGCACAGACCACGACGTACAGCACCGGCTTCTCGGCCGTCCCGGCAATCCCCTCTGGTCACCGCCGCCCCACCACCGGGTCGGCAGGCACCACCTTCCCGAACCGCTCCCCCGCCGCACCCCCGCGCCCCCGCCCCGTGGGCCTCAGGTGCGGATCCGTACGGGCGGGACGATGGAGGGCGGGGAGCAGCGGGAGGTGGTGGCGCAGACGGTGAGCGGTCTCTGATGGGGGGCCGTCGAGGACCTGGACGGACCGGAGCACGGGTGGCTGCCCCCGTCCGGCGGGGGTGACGGTCTCGGGCGGGCCGCCCGGTCACCCCACCAGCGCGGCCGCGGCGTCGGCGCAGCCCCAGCTGAGGGTGACGCCGGCGCCGCCGTGGCCGTAGTTGTGGACGATCCGGCCGCCCGGTTCCGCTTCGAGGCGGGGGCCGCCGTGGCGGGCGGGGCGCAGGCCGACGGCGTGGCCGATGACGCGGGCGTGGCGGAGTTCGGGGATGCGGGCCGTGCAGCGGGCGAGGATCGCCTCGGCGGTGGCCGGGTCGGGGGTGGTGTTCCAGTCGTCCGGTTCGAAGGTGCCGCCGAGGACGACGTCGGCGCTGCGGGGGTGGATGTAGGTGTAGCCGGCCGGGTCGTCCTGGATGCGGGTCGAGCTGGGCAGTCCGGGGTTGCGGACGAGGACGAGCTGGCCGCGCACCGGGTGCACGGCCCGGTCGTCGCAGAGCTGCCGGGCGCCGATTCCGGTGGCGTTGACGACGACGGGCGCCCAGGCGAGGGCCTGGTCGAGGGCGTCGAGGCGGCGCTGGACGACCTCGCCGCCGTTGTCGACGAACCGGCCGAGCAGCCAGGGCAGGTAGAGCGGCATCTCGATGGCGGGGGCGGTGAAGGACCAGCCGTCCGCGCAGTCCGGTCCGTGTTCGGCGGCGGTCAGCCGGCGCAGGTCGGGGACGGCCTCGCCCCACCAGGGCAGGCCCTCCGGCTGCCGCTCGTGCTCCAGCATCCGGGTCCTGCGCATCGAGACGCCGGGGACGCCCTGCTCGGTCTGGCGGACGAATTCGGCGAAGGCGGTGGCGGACCAGTCCGCCACCCGGCGGTCGGTGCCGGTGGCGACCGGGAACCAGACGGCCGCGGCGACGGCCGAGGTCGTCGACAGCAGGCCGTCCGCCGTCACCACGACGACCCGAAGTCCCTTCTCCTGCAGTCGGATCGCTGTGGTGAGCCCGATGACTCCGCTTCCGACCACGACGACGTCCATCGTGAACTCCTCCCTCGAAGGCCTGCCCGCCGGGGTGCCGGCGGCCGTCTCCAGGAAAGCCGGTCGCGCCGGAGGCCGTCCAAGACCGGTTCTGTCCGGGTGCGATAACCCGCGCTTATCATCGCCGGATGGACCTGCGTCTGGATCTGCGCCGGATGCGCTACTTCTCCGTGCTGGCCGAGGAGTTGAACTTCACCCGGGCCGCCCGGCGGCTGCACGTGGCGCAGCCGGCGCTCAGCCAGCAGATCAAGGCGCTGGAGCGGCAGCTGGGCGCAGAGCTGGTGGAGCGGACCAGCAAGGGCTGCGCGCTGACCCCGGTCGGGCGGGCCGTCGCGGAGGAGGTCCGGCGGGTGCTGCGGGAGGTGGCGGCGGCCGAGGAGCGGGTCGCAGCGGTGGTGCGGGGGCGGGAGGGGAGGCTGCGCGTGGCGTACACCCGCTCCGCCCGCGGCGGGGTCTGCGACGCCCTGGTGACGGAGTTCCGCAACCGGTACCCGCGGCTGGACGTCGCACTTCAGACCGCCTGGACCTCGCACAGCGTCGGCGAGTTGCTCGCCGGGCGGCTGGACGCGGCGTTCGTCCGGCCGCCGCTGGACGTCCCCGAGCTCGCCTGCCGGATCATCGCCGAGGAGGAGTTGCTGCTCGCCGTGCCGGCCGGCCATCCGCTCGCCCGCGGCCGGGCCCGGATCGGCCGGCACCGGATCGTGGACGAGCCGGTGGTGCTGTGGCCGCGTGAGAACGGGCCCGGGATGCACGCGCTGATCACGGGGCAGCTGTGGCCCGGCGGTTCGCCGCGGATCGTCCGGGAGGAGCCGGACGACGAGCAGCTGTTGCTGGCGGTGGCGGCGGGTTACGGCATCGCGCCCATCCCCGAGGGGCGGGCCCGGGTGTTCCGGATCCCCGGCGTCTGCCTGCGCCGCCTCACCGCCCCGGTGCCGACCGTCACCCTGGGGCTCGCCCACAATCCGCGGACCGCGCCCCCGGCCGTCCAGCTGCTGCTCGCGATGGCCCCGCCGCTCGGCGGCGGCCGGCCGTGATCCCGAACGGCCGGTTCTCGCCCGTGTCCTGCCGAGCAGCCACCGGCCCTCCGACGGCAGCCGTGCCCGCCCCCGTCATGCCGCGGGGGCGGGCACGGCCGTTCGGGGGCCGGCTCAGCCGATGGTGGAGCCGGTGATCGGGGCGGACAGCTCGACCGTCTTGCCGTTCAGCGCAGTCTTGACGAACTGCCAGCTCAGGCCGGTGATGACGCCCTTGTCCAGCGGGGCCAGCTTGGCGAACGCCGGCTGACTGAGGTCGATGTGGGTGGAGTCACAGGACGGACACTGGTCCTTCACCGGGACGGTGATGGTCTTGCCCTGGTAGGTGACCTTGACCGAAATGCCCTTGCAGACCGGGTCGTTGTTCGGGTTGGCGGTGGTCCACCAGGTGTGCGAGACGGCGACCAGCATCTGGGTCGCGGCATTGATCTGGGTGCCACAGGCACCGTAGCCGGCGTCGTTGTAGTAGGTGGCCTTGCCGGACATGGGCTGGTTGATCGGTATCGCGGCGCTGGCGGAGCCGGCCGAGAGGGCGATGAGGGCGGCTGCGGCGAGCGGGGCGCCCGCGAGGATCCTGAGGTTCTTGCCGATGGCGCGCATGGGTTCGTTCCCTCCGGTTGCAGTGCAGGTCATGGGCATGACAGGCGATAAGTCCGGCGAACCGCACAGCAGTTCATCGATCGAACGCCCGCCCCCGTGGAGGGAACGTATGCGTTCGAGCGCATTGTGGTCCAGACCTCCACGGTGTTGGCATGAACACAAGGCAGGCATCTTTACCAATGCGCCCGAAGGGACGAAGATGCGTGACCGCCCCGGCACGCAGGGTGTTGACAGGCCGTCACCCGTCCCCCTCCGGAGGCCCCCTCAGATGCGCACCTCGCTCGTCGCCCTGCTGCTCGGCACCGTCCTGCTCCCGGCCACCGCACCCGTCACCGCCGGTGCGGCACCCCGCGAGGTGAACCAGGGCTACAGCATTCCGGTCGCCGGCGTCACCGACCTCGGCGCGCTGCCCGTCCTCGGCAGCCTCGGACTGGACTTCGCCCGCCTGCTCACCGAGTAACAAGCCCTGCGCGAGGCGGCAGCCGCCTCCGAGCAGCCGGGCGCCCCGGCCGCGGTCTCCGATCAGCCCACCAAGATCCCTCCGTCCGGGTTACCCTCGTCCCGCGCGGCGACCACCCGCGCAGCCGACCGAGGGGGGAACGGATGATCGGGGACCTGCTGCCGGACGTCGTGGTGACCGAGGTGGCCTACCTCGACCCGCCGGAGGCCAAGCTGGAGCCCGAGGAGGAAGCGATCATCGCCCGCGCCGTCGACAAGCGGCGCCGCGAGTTCACCACCGTCCGGCACTGCGCCCGGGCCGCACTCACCCGACTCGGCGTCCCGTACCAGCCGCTCGTCCCCGGCCTGCGCGGCGCGCCGAGCTGGCCGGACGGCGTGGTCGGCAGCCTCACCCACTGCGACGGCTTCCGCGCGGCGGCCGTGGCCCGGGCCGGCACCCTCGCCTCCGTCGGCATCGACGCCGAGCCCGCGCTGCCGCTGCCGGAGGGCGTCCGGGAGGCCATCGCGCTGCCGGTCGAGCAGCAGCGGCTCGCCAAGCTGACCGCCGAGCACCCGGGCGTCCCGTGGGACCGCATCCTGTTCAGCGCCAAGGAGTCGGTCTACAAGGCCTGGTTCCCGTTGACCCTGCTCTTCCTGGACTTCAGCGAGGCCGAGCTGGACCTCTCCCCCGACGGCACCTTCACCGCCCGGCTGCTCGTGCCCGGCCCGGTGGTCGACGGCCGCCGGATCGACGGCTTCGACGGCCGCTGGGCGGTCCGGAACGGACTGCTCGCCACCGCGATCGCGGTCTCCCCCTGACCGGCCCCCGTTCCGCCCCCGACCCGCCGTCGGCGCCGCATATCCTCGTCCCCGTGACGGTGACCTATGTGATCGACGGCGACGGGATCAAGACCCTGGAGGACTTCTGGGAGGCGGCCGGGCGGACCATCGGGGCGGACGGCTACTTCGGCCGCAACCTCGACGCCTTCGCCGATTGTCTGCGCGGGGGATACGGCACGCCGGACGACGGTGACTGGGTCATCGAGTGGCGCCACCACGAGGTCTCCCGCCGCAACCTCGGCTACCCGGAGACGGTCCGTCAGCTGGAACGGCGGTTGGACCGCGCCCACCCGACCAACCGGGCGCACATCACCGCCGAGCTGACGGCCGCCCGGGAGGGCCGGGGGCCGACGGTCTTCGACTGGCTGGTCCGGATCATCGAGGAGGAGCACCCGGGCGGTCTGCGCCTGGCGTAGGGCCCGTCTCCCGGACCCTTGCCGGGGCCGCGACGCTCCTCCGGTCTTCGGCCGGGAGGCACCCCCGGGGCGCGCCTCGCGCACCCCCGGGGCGCGCCTCGCGGCGGGCCCCGCCACGGGTCTCCCGGCTACAGCACGTCCGAGAGCCGCACGAAGCTCCGCCCCGCCGCCAGCAGCCCCGGCACCGCGCCGGCCACCCCGGGAGCCGTGCCACCGCCCGGGTGGTTCATGTGACCGATCACGATCGCACCCGGTGGGGCCGAGGAGACCTGGCGCCGCACCTCGGCCGCGCTGTACGTCGCCCCCTCGTCCCCGTTCACGGTGAAGCCGGCCACACCCTGGCCCAGGTCGGCGACCACCCGGGTGGCGACGTCGTCGTAGTGCGCGGTGCCGGAGCGGAAGAACCGCGGCGGGTGCCCGAGCAGCCCGGTGAGCTTCCGCGCGTTGCCCGCCACCTCGTCGTACACCTCGCCGACGCCGCCCGTCCCGGCGATGCCGTAGGCGGAGCGGCCGGTGACCGAGAGCGGGCGGTGGGCGGTGCCGTGGTTGCCGATCTCGAACAGCGGGTCGGCGGCGAGCCGCTCGAACTCGTCCGGATTGGCGTCGATCCAGCGGGCGTTCAGGAAGAGGGTGGCCGGCACGTCGTGCGCCCGCAGGAAGTCGATCAGGTCGGCGTCGTAGCCGTTGCCGCCGGGGCCGCCGCAGGCGTCGAAGGTGAGCGCCATGGCGCTCACACCGTCCGGCAGCGCGGTGACCACCCCGGAGACGTCCAGCCCCCACTCGCTCGGCGCCAGCGCGCCGTACCGCTCCACCGTCTCGGCCCGGGTCGGCACGTGCGGGGCCTGTCCCGCGGGCTCGGGCGTGGGATGGGGAGTCGACTCCGGCGCGGACGTGGGCCCGGCGGCCTCCGCGGGCCCGCCGGACGGTGTCGCCGAAGCCGCCGAAGCCGCCGAAGCCGCCGAAGCCGTCGGGGCGGCCGGGGCGGAGGCCGACGGCGCGGCCGAACCGGTGCCCGCCGCCCTGCCCCCGCAGCCCGCCAGCGCCCCTCCGGCCACCACCATGAGCAGCGTCCGCCGACTCACCGACACGGTCGTCTCCCGTTCAGGCTGTTCCTCACATCAACTGATGACATGACTATGAACCGACCATTCGTCACTCACCGCAACTCGCCCCGGCCCCGCCCGGCCCCTCTTCACCGGTCCGCCCCACCGCCGTGGGCCCCGACTCACCCCCGGTTCACTCGCCGGGGTAGTCACGCGAGGGACCCACCCGCCCCGATCCGGAGGCCTCGATGCCGACCGAACCCAGCAGCCCGCGCCCCGACCAGCCGACCCACCAACCGACCCACCAGCCGGCCGCCGAACCAGCCGAGCAGCCCGCGGCGCGGCCGGCCCGGCCCGCCCGCCGCGACCTGCTCCGCACCGGCCTCGCCACCGGCGCCGCCACCGCCCTGGGCCTGGCCGCCACCACCGGCCAGGCGAACGCCACCTCCGCCGACGCCCCCGGCGCCACGCCCGCCGACCGCACCCTCACCCTCACCGGCCACCTGCCCACCGGCGCCCCCGACTTCGTGTACCTCCCGGTCGAGGTGCCCGAGGGCGTCCGCGAGATAGCCGTCTCCTACGGCTACGACAAGCCGCCGGTCCCGGCCGGCACCCCCGGCAACTCCTGCGACATCGGCATCTTCGACGAACGCGGCACCGACCTCGGCGGCTCCGGCTTCCGCGGCTGGTCCGGCGGCTTCCGCACCGGATTCAGCCTCTCCCGCGGCGCCGCGACCCCCGGCTACCTCCCCGGCCCGATCAACCCCGGCACCTGGCACGTCGTCCTCGGCCCCTACCAGGTCGCCCCGCAGGGCCTGGACTACCACGTCGAGGTCACCCTCCGGTTCGGCCCGCCCGAGCCGCGGTCCACCCCGCAGTACCCCGCCGAGCGCGCCCGCGGCCGCGGCCGGGCCTGGTACCGGGGCGACTGCCACCTGCACACCGTCCACTCCGACGGGCGGCGCGAGCCCGAGGAGGTGGCCGCCGGAGCACGCGCGGCCGGCCTGGACTTCATCGTCTCGACCGACCACAACACCAGCTCCTCGCACGCCGCCTGGGGCCCGCTGGCCGGCCCCGACCTGCTGATCCTGCCGGGCGAGGAGATCACCACCCGCAACGGCCACTGGCTGGCCCTCGGCCTGAAGCCCGGCCAGTTCGTCGACTGGCGCTACCGCTCGCGCGACGAGGAGTACCCGCGCTTCGTCCGCCAGGTCCACCGGTCCGGCGGCCTGGTGGTGCCCGCACACCCGTACTGCCCCTACGTCGCCTGCCAGTGGAAGTTCGGCTACGAGGAGGCCGACGCCGTCGAGGTGTGGAACGGCCCCTGGACCTATGACGACGAGTCGGCGGTGGACACCTGGGACGGCCGGCTCGCCGTCGCCCTGCGCGAGGGCCGCTCCTGGCTGCCCGCCCTGGGCAACAGCGACGCGCACAGCGAACCGCAGGTCATCGGCTCCCCCCACACCGTGGTGCTCGCCGAGGACCTCACCCGGGACGCGATCCTCGACGGGCTGCGCGCCGGGCGCAGCTGGCTGGCCGAGTCCTCCGCCGTCACGCTGGACCTCACCGTCACCGGACACGGCCGCCGGGCGGGCATCGGCGAGGAGCTGACCGTCCCGGCCGACGCCCCGCTGGACGTCCGGCTCACCGTCTCCGGCGTGCCCGGCGGGACGGTCCGCCTGCTCACCGACGAGGGGCAGATGCACCAGGAGTCGCTGCCCGCCGACGGCGCCGGGACGGTGATCTGGCGCACCACCGCCTCGCTCGCCGCCTACGTCCGGGCCGAGGTGCGCCACCCGAAGGCGGACGGCACCCCGGGCCGGGGCAACTCGATGGGCCCGGACCTGCCCTGGGGGCCGATGGCGGCGCTCACCAACCCGATCGTGCTGCGCACCGGCGACCGGTAGGGGCGGTCGGCGGGCCCCCGGTCATCTCGCCGACCCGCCCAGGAACCGGGTGGGGGACGACTCGGACCACCCGTTTGGACTAGGTTGATCCCCGAAACGCATCAGTCGTAGGGACGAGGCGGTCGGTTGTCCGGATATGGGCCGACCAGCCCCTTCGCACTCCGACCGCCCCGCCCCGGCTACCCGACCGTCCCCGGCCCGCGAAGGGATCAGCAGCTGTGAACCGTACGACCGTAGGTGGGCCGGAGCTCGGGGGCGGCCGGGGCGCCGGGGGCGTCCTCGTCCTCGTCGACCCGGCCGGGGCCGGGAACAGCCAGGTCGCGGAGCTGCTCGCCCGGGAGCTGAACCCGAGCGTCCACCTGCGGACCGACGACTTCCTGCGGGTCATCCGCAGCGGCCAGCTCCCGCCCCACCTGCCCGAGGCCCAGCGCCAGAACGCCACCGCCCTGGCCGCGGCCGCCCAGGCCGCCTTCGCCTACGCCACCCGCGGCTACCAGGTCGTGGTGGAATCCCCCGCGGTGCCCGCCGCCCTCGACACCTTCCGGCGCGAGAGCCGCACCACCGGCGCCGCCCTCCACTACGTCGTCCTCCAGGCCGGCCCGGCCCCCGAGGACACCACCCACACCCTCGACACCACCGACCTCACCCCCGAGGCGACCGCCGACTCCGTCCTCGCCGCCCTCACCCACCGCACCCACCTCCTCGGCTGGTAGGGCCCCTCCTCCCCCCTCAGACCCCGCCTCGCTCAGGTCCCGCCTCCCTCAGGCCCCCACCACCCCGTCGATCGCCTCCCGCAGGAAGTCCGCATGCCCGTTGTGCCGGGCGTACTCGTGGATCAGGTGGAGCATCACCAGCCGCAGCGACACCTCGGCGTCCCAGCGGGCCTGGTAGCCGGTGACGTCGAGGGACCGGGCGGCGCGCTCGATCCGGCGGGAGTGCTCGACCTCGGCCTGCCAGGCGGTGAAGGCCTCGGCCCGGGTGGTGCCGGCCGGGTCGTACGCGGCCTGGTAGTCGCCGTCCTCCGACCAGACCAGCGGCACGTCCTCGCCGGCGATCACCCGGCGGAACCAGGTGCGCTCGACCTCCGCCATGTGCCGGACCAGCCCGAGCAGGCTGAGCGTCGAGGGCGGGCTGGAACGCAGGCGCAGCTGCTCGTCGGTCAGGCCCTCGCACTTCAGGGCCAGCGTCGCCCGGTGGAAGTCGAGGAAGCCGCGCAGCATCTCGCGCTCACCGCCGGTCAGCGGCGGGGCGGGGCGGCCGTCGGGGGCGTTCACGGTGTCGTTCTCCTCGCGGTGGTCGGGAAGTCCCCGCGGACTGTAGCGAACCGTCCTCCCCCTCCGGAGGTCATTTTCCCTCCGGCTTCCTCAGTCACCTGTCACATCCGCGCGCCCTCCGGTGTCTTCATGTCCGGCAACCCAGACAGCCCACCGAACCGGGAGGACGACACCATGGCACTGCGACTGCCGAAGGCCCAGCTGCCCGCCGAACTGAGCGAGAACATGATCAAGGGTTTCGGGACCACCCTCGAACCCGTCGAGGCGATCTGGCACAACCCCGCCGTCGCCACCGCGAACCTGGACTTCTCCCGCCGGATCGCCGAGTGGGACGCGCTCGACGAGGGACTCAAGTCCTTCGCGCACATGGCGGTGGCCGCGCAGGTCGGTTGCGGCTGGTGCCTGGACATCGGCTACTTCCACGCGCAGAACCAGGGCCTGGACCTGGCCAAGGCCAGCCAGGTGCCGAACTGGCGGGCGGCGGAGGTGTTCACGCCGCTGGAGCGCGAGGTGCTGGAGTACGCCGAGGCCATGACGGTGACCCCGCCGGCCGTCACCGACGAGCTGTACGACAGCCTGCTGGACCAGCTCGGCGCGGCGGCCATGGTCGAACTCACCGCCTACGTCGCCTTCGTCAACATGGCCACCAGGAACAACACCGCCAACGGCGTCCGTTCCCAGGGCTTCTCCGACTCCTGCGACATCCCGCTGGCCCGGCGCACCGCCGCCACCGGCAACGCCGGCGACGCCCCGGCCGGAGCGTCGCCGGCATGACCGAGGATGCCTTCGTCACCCATCGCGGCCTGCTCTTCACCGTCGCCTACGAGCTGCTCGGCTCCGCCGCCGACGCCGAGGACGTGCTGCAGGAGTCCTGGCTGCGGTGGGCCGAGGTCGACCGCGGGCAGGTGCACGACCCGCGCTCGTACCTCATCCGGATCGTCACCCGCCAGGGCCTCAACCGGCTGCGGACACTGTCCCGCCGGCGCGAGCAGTATGTCGGCGAGTGGCTGCCGGAGCCACTGCTCACCACCCCGGACGTCGCCGAGGACGTCGAACTCGCGGAGAGCGTCTCGTTCGCGATGCTGACCGTACTGGAGACGCTCGGGCCTACCGAACGGGCGGTGTTCGTGCTCCGCGAGGTCTTCGAGCTGCCGTACGAGGAGATCGCCGAAGCCCTCGGCAAGACCTCGGCCGCCGTACGGCAGGTCGCCCGGCGGGCCCGCGGACACGTGGCGGCCCGCCGGCCCCGGGTGCGGGTGAGCCGCACCGAGCAGCAGCGGGTGGTGGAGCGGTTCCTGGAGACCCTGCGCACCGGGCGGTTGCAGGACCTGATGGAGGCGCTGGCGCCGGACGTCGTCCTGATCGCCGACGGCGGCGGGACCGCGGCGGCCGCGCCGGCCCCGGTCCACGGTGCCGAGGCGGTCGCGGCCCTGCTCGCGCGCATCGGGCGGCTGCCGGTCGCGCCGGACACCGCCACGGTGTGGCTCAACGGCGCGCCGGGCGGCCGGATCGACATCGGCGGCGAACCCTCGGTGGTCAGCCTCACGGTGGAGAACGGCCTGATCACCCGCGTCTACGTCGTGCGCAACCCGCAGAAGTTGACCAGGCTCGACACCCCGGCCGACCTCACCCGCTAGCCACCCCGGTCGCGCGGTGGTGCCCCGAGCCCCTCGGGACACCACCGCGCCCCCACCGTCCCCCGGAACCCCCGCCATCACGTACCGTGTTCGGACCACCACAGGCTTGGGTACGTACCTCGGCGCGCCCGACGGCCGGGCACCCACCGAGCAGGAGACCCAGCGGCCCATGGACCACAACCGCATCCCCCCGACCGTGCGCCGGACCTACGGCACCGACGATCTGGCCCAGGCGGCCAGCTTCGCCGGCGGATTCATCAACTTCGGCTACTGGGAGGGCATCGACCTCGCCGCCCCGACCCCCGAGGACCGGGTGCGCAGCCAGGAACAGCTGTACCGGCGGGTGTTGCGGGAGTTCCCCGAGCCGCGGGAGCGGCTGCGGCTCGCGGAAGTGGGTTGCGGCCGCGGCCTCGGAAGCGCCCTCGCCCTGCGGGAGTTCCGCTTCGCGGCGGTGACCGGGGTGGACATCCACCCCGACCAGATCGAGCGCGCCCGCGCCGTCAACGCGAGAGCCCTGGCCACGTACCCCGATCGGCTGGCATACACCCTCGGCGCCGCGGACGAACTCCCGTTCTCCGACGGCCACCTGAACGGCGTCTACTCCGTCGAAGCCGCCCAGCACTTCCGCGAACTCAACGGCTTCGCCCGCGAATCCGCCCGCGTCCTGCGGTCGGGCGGCCGGCTCGTGGTCACCACCTTCTTCACCGCCCCCGGCCCCGACGCCGCCGAACGCCTCAAGATCATGCTCGCCAGCTTCGCCGACGGCCTCGACATCCCCCACCCCCTCCACGGCTTCACCGCCGACCTCACCCGCCACGGCTTCACCGACATCACCACCGAGTCCATCGGCACCCACGTCTGGCCGGGCCTCGACCGCTACCTCACCGACACCGTCCCCGCCGCCCACTGGTCCCGCCACTTCCTCACCGCCTGGCGCGACAACCTCCTCGACTACCACATCGTCACCGCGACCCGCATCTGACACCGGGATCGGGCCTGCTCGCGCCCCCGGCCGCCGACCGCCTCATCGGCGCCGACGGATCATCACTTGAGCCACCCCCGCATGCGTGTGCGGGGCCGAAGATCGGCAGGGGAGACCTGTGCTCCCCTGCCCTCGCAACCGTCGAGGGGGCGATGAGACTGCGGCCGCGTCCACCGCCGCGGTGCCAGCACGTGCGACAGCAGCAGGTTGGCAGGCCCCGGCCCGCCCGGCCGACCTTTGACCTGGGATGGGTACCACGGCCGGCCGGGCGCAAGCCCTCGCCCCGACCTTCGTGTGCGAGTAGGCTCCGGAAGCCTAGAAGCAGCACCGATAATTGGCTTGGCAGTAAAAGAGATGACGACACCACATGACTGCGGCTGCGGATCGCTTACCGAAGCGAAGTGAATCAATCGGCACCCTCTGACGAGCATCACTGCAGGTCGGAAAGTGTCGGCCCCGCGCTCGCGGGGATTGCTCCCCGGACGGAACGCCTCAGCGCGGCCTGCTGGCGTCGGCCCCGCGCTCGCGGGGATTGCTCCCGCCTGGGTCGACGAGAACCTCCTCGGCGGCTCGCGGGTGGTGCCGGCCTCCGGGGCAGGCCTGCACGAGCTGCTGCATGCTCTCCAGCGGTCTCTCGGTGGTGTGGTCCCCGCCGTTGCCAAACAGGCGGGCGCCTGTCTGTTGTCGAAGGCGCACTGCCCGGTCCACGCGCGGGCGACCGCCGTTGCCGGAACGGCGGCCGCCCGACGTGCGGTCGGTGGCGGGGCGGGTCAGCGCCGCAGGGTGGTGACGGTGAGGCCCGGGGCGGTGCGGATCTCCGCTTCGGTGAAGCGCTCGGTCATCCACTGCTTGCGCGCGTAGGCGCGGGTCTGGTCGGTGTAGTGGGGTGAGGTCGGGTTGGCGGACTCGCCGTAGGTGAGCAGGGTGCGGGTGCGCGGGCCGTGGTCGGTGAGTTCGGTCGCCATCACGAAGCTGGCGCCGTGCGGGACGGTGCGGAGGTTGGTCGGGTAGGTGCCGCCTCCGGTGCCGGAGTCCGGCCCGGCCGTCATGACCACGTTGAAGCAGCCCAGTTGGTGGGAGCAGCCGTGCAGCGGGATGCCCGCCCAGCGCTGGACGCTGCCGATCGGGGCGTCCACAGGGAGGCCGCGGGTGGCCAGGTCCTTGACCGCGTCGGCCAGGGCGCGTTGGGCGTCGGGGTTGGCGGCGTCGATGCCGCGCGGGGTGGTCAGCGGCTGGGCGGGGTCGGCGGGGACGGTCTGCCAGGCCGTCGTGCCGGTGCGTGCGAGCGCGTCCCGGTAGGCCTGCCAGAGCACGGTGCCGTGGCTGTCGGCGTCGGCCCGGGTGTTCCAGGCCGCGAGTACGTCGCAGGCCGGGCGGACGTCGACCGGGTTGCCGTCGGAGCCGGCGATCACCGGGTGGGCGCGGCAGAGGGTCACGGCGTCGTCGCGGTCGAGTTCGGCGCTCTGCACCCGGTTGCCGAACATCGTCGCCTGGAGTGTGCCGAGGGTGAAGCCGGGGGCGCCGAGGCCGTCGGTGCCGGCCCTGCGGTCGGCGATCATGCGCAGGCTCAGCTGCGAGCGCAGCATCCGTTCGGAGGCGCCCTTGTAGACGGTGGGCAGGCCGGTGATCGGGGCGTCCGCGTTGGTCAGGTACGGGCCGTTGTTGGCGTTGGCGACGTAGTCGGTGCGGGTCAGGCCCGGCTGGTTGGCGGGGCCGAAGACCCCGGGCACGAGCGCGTCCGGGTCGCTGCCCGGGTCGCAGGCGGTGGTCGAGCCGTCCAGGACCGGCCCGAGGGGGGTGGCCGCGGCGAGGCAGCGGCCGAGTTGCTCGTCGGGGAGGTGGGGGACGGCGGAGGCGTCGGTGAACCAGGTGGTGCCGGTGGAGTCGACGGCCGTGGTGTACACCCAGGGGAGGCCCTGGTAGGTGCGCTGGGCTTGGCGCAGTTGGTCGAGGTTCTGGGCGCGGCCGATCGCCAGCCACTGGTTCAGCGAGCGGAGGTTCTCGGCGTTGGCGTCGCCGAAGGTGTAGGCGTACTGCCCGGTCCAGCCGTCGGCGAGGACGTAGCCGAGGCGGGAGCGGTAGACGGTCCGGTCGACGGTGGTGGGCGTCCCGTCGGCGGCCCGGACGGCGACCTGGACCTTCTCCTGCACCATCCGTTCGACCTTGCCGTCCACCAGGTAGGCGGTCGGGTCGCCGGGCACCAGGATGAGCCGGTGGAGAGCGTAGTGGTCCGCGTAGCTGGTGGTGTGGCTCCAGGCGAGGCCGCGGGTGTGGCCGATCTGGAGGAACGGGATGCCGTAGATTCCCGCGCCGGCGATGTCCAGGACGCCGGGGATGGTCAGCTGGGCCTGGTAGAAGCGCTCCGGGCCGGCCCAGTGGAGGTGGGGGTTGGCGAGCAGCAGACCGTTGCCGTTGCGGCTGGCGTCGCGCCCGATCGCCCAGGCGTTGCTGCCGAGTTCGGGGTTGTCGGCGGATCGGCCGGGAACGCCGATCAGGGGTACGGCCGCCGCCTGCTCGGACGCCTCGCCGGCGGGCCCGACCCCGGCGGCGGGCCCGACCCCGGCGGTGGGCCCGACCCCGGCGGTGGGCGCGGCCGCGGCGGCAGGCTCGGTCCCGGCGCCCGGGACGGCCGTGGCGATCTGCTTCTTGGCGGCGGCGCTGCCCGACATGGTGTTGACCTCGTAGAGGATGTTCCACAGGTCGTCCGCGGTGATCGGCCCGACCCAGTCCTTCCCCCGGCAGGACGGGTCCGGCAGGTGGTCGGCACCGGTGTCGCGCAGGTAGCGGTTGTATCCGGCGACGTAGCCGTCCACCAGTTGCCGCGCCTCGTCGGTCGGGCCGAGCGGCGCGGGGGTGGCCAGCAGGCGCTTGACCGTCCCGGTGCGCAGCACGCCCTGCTGGTAGGTGTCGCTCACCAGGTTGCTGACCCGGTCGACGGACTGGCCGTCGGGGCCGAAGTGGCGCGAGCGTTCGCCGCGCGTGGTGACCACCTGGTCGGCGAGCTGGCACAGGTTGTCCTGGGCGAAGGCGTATCCGTAGCCGTAGCCGAGGCCACCGAAGTCGTGGGCCAGGACGTGCGGGACGCCGTACTCGGTCCGGCTGATCCTGGCGGTCCAGCCGCCGCGGTCGGTCTCCGTGTCCGCCGCCTGTGCCGCGCCGGGCACCAGTGCCGTCAGCAGCGCGGACGTCACCCCGAGTGCGAGCGCACCGGAGGCGAAACGCCGTGCGCGTGAGCGAAACTGATGTCCACTCATTTTCTTGTCGTTCATCATGGCCCCAAACTGGCGGCGCGGGCGCCGCCGGTCATCGCCCCTCGGGACGACCCGGTCTCGGCCCCCCGGACTATCCGTGTACGTCTCGGGTCAGGGATGCTCCCTGTCCGCACCGCTTCTCCGTCGGACGATGCGGTTGTGGATCATCAGGGTCCGCGCCGGTCGGCCCCAGACCGTCCTCGTCGAGCACGTCGACGACGAACCGCGGGCGCGCCGCCCGCTGAACGGCCCGAGGGCCGGCTCAGCCCACCGAGGCCTTGGACGACCGCACCGGCTCGGCCTCCGCCCCACCGGCACCCGCCCCACCGGCACCCGTGCCACCGTCCGCCTCGGCCAGCGTCGCCAACCGCCGCAGGCTGGCCCGGCGTTGGAGCGCGCCGAGGCCGACGGTCGCCGCACCGAGTCCGAGCCAGCCGATCGGCCCGGCGGCCATCACCACACCGGTGAGCAGCAGCGGACCGACCGACTTCTGCACCGACTGGGACATTCCGGCGACCCCCAGGTACGAGGCCCGGGCGCCCGGCGGGGCCAGCACGACCGCCAGTTCCCAGGAGCTGACCGAGCGCAGCAGTTCCGCCAGGGTGACCAGGATCGCCGCGGCCAGCAGCGCGACCGAGGCCAGGACCGGCCCGGCGCCGGTGGCGAGCACGATCAGCAGGCAGCCGCCCAGCACCGTCACCCCGTACCAGCGCACCGCCGCGGCCGCCCCGAGCGGCCCCTCCGCCCAGGCCGAGACCCGCAGTTGCAGCAGCACCACGAGAACCGTGTTGAGCACCAGGAAGATCGGGACGACGACGTGCGGCGCGCCGGTGTGGTGCACCAGCCAGAGCGGCAGCCCGACGTTGAGGATCGAGTCGTCCAGGCTCAGCGGCATGTCCAGCAGGACGAACCGCAGGTAGCCGCGGTCGCGCCAGGGGTTCGGCGGGGCGGCCGGCGCCCCGCCGGGCTCGTCCCCGGCCTTCGCCGCGACCAGGCCGCGCCCGGACGGCTCCCGGGTGCGCCAGACCAGCAGGGCGGCCAGCACGTAGGAGAGCCCGTTGGCCAGGATCAGCACCCGGTAGGCGGACGTGGTCCCCACTGTCAGCCCGATCGCCGCGACGCCCGCCCCGAGCGCGTACCCCGCGTTGGCCACGCTGCGGAACAGCGCCTGGTAGGTGGCCCGCCGCTCGCCCGCGACCCGGGTCGCGAACAGCATCTCCAGCATCTTGGCGGCCCGCTCGGCCAGGCAGATCAGGGCCACCACGGGCAGCAGCGCGGCGAAGTCGTCGACCACCAGCAGCAGCGCCATCGCGCCCAGCCGCAGCAGGTGGCAGCCGATCAGCAGCAGGCGCACCGGCGCCCGCTCGGCCGCCCGCCCGGCCAGCGGGGACCCGGCGATCCCCGCCACCGCGCCCACCCCGAGCAGGAGGCCCAGCTGCCGCGCGTCCATCCCGCAGACGTAGGTGAAGTAGAGCACCGAGGCCGCCGCCCACACCCCCGTGCCGGTCCGGTCGACGCACTGCGCCAGCAGCATGATCCGCGCGTCCCGGCCGCCCGGCGGCCGCCGCAGCTGCGCTATCAGTCCGTTCCCCCGCATGGCGGTCCCCCGTCGCACTCGACAATCCATCCCGGAATCAATCTCGACATCAAGATACTTCATATCAAGAGACTTACGGAACCCCCGGGAACGCCGATGGCGCCCGACCCTCACAGGGCCGAGCGCCACCGGTGCTGCGACAGGTACCCGACGGGCCCGCCGCCGAGGCGCGCGCCAACTGCTTCAGATCGCGTTCTCGTCCGGAAGGACCGGGTCCGGACCGGCCACCTGGGGCCAACGGGCCATCTGGGACGCCGTACGACAGCTGCCGCCGGCCGACGCGCCGCGCTACGAGATCGCCACCGCGGCACCGCTGGACCCGGGGCGGCCCGTGCTCGTCCTGCTCACGGCGCTGCAGCAGCTGCACCCGCCGCAGGGCCCGCCGCCCACGCCTGACCCCGAGGCCGTCCTGACCGCCTGTCAGTGCCACACGCTATGGTCGGCCTCGAACGATCCCAGCACGAACAGCACCACCGTCACCAGGGGGCACCATGACCACACCGGGCACCGGCCCGCTCACCACCGCCGACCTCGTGGAGGGCTGGCACCGGGTGGGCGTCCGTGCGGGCATGGCGCTGATCGTGCACTCCTCGCTCTCCAGCCTCGGCCGGGTCGAGGGCGGCGCGGCGGCCGTGGTGGCCAGCCTGCGCGAGGCGGTCGGGCCCGGCGGCACCGTCGCCGCGCCCACCTTCACCTCGGACACCGTCCGTGACCCGGCCCCCGGGCACAGCGGCCCGCCCGGCCCCGGGGTCGCCGAGCTCCGCGCCGCCGTCCCGCTCTTCCACCCGGGGTTGCCCGCCACCACGGGTGCGGTGGCGGAGGCGCTGCGCGCCCTGCCGGAGAGCCTCCGCAGCAGCCACCCGCAGGTCTCGGTCGCCGCCGTCGGCGCGCACGCCAAGGAGGTCACCGCCCGGCGCTCGCTCGGCTTCGCCGTCGGTCGGGAGTCGCCGTTCGGTGCGCTGCACGATCTCGGCGGCTACGTGCTGCTGGTCGGCGTCGGCCACAACCGCAACACCTTCCTGCACTACGCCGAGACCTTCGCCCCCAACCGCCGGCTCAAGCTCCGCCGCTTCCCGATGGCGATCCAGGGCGAGCGGGTCTGGATCGAGGCGCCGGACGTCGCGGACGACAACGGCACCCACTTCCCGGTCGTGGGGCGTGAGTTCGAGGAGCGGGCGGGAATCCGGGAGGTGCTGGTCGGCGACGCTCCCTGCCGACTGATCCCGGTCCGCGACCTCATACCCTTCGCCGTCCGCCGCCTGACCGAGCTGCTGGCGGCGGACGGCCCCGGAGCGGCATAGGCCGGGCCGGCGATCCCGCCGTAAGCGCGGAACCGCCGACTCCTTCCCGCCTGCCGTCAGTGACGGTCCTGGTGCACCGAGGCGGCGTCCTGGATCTTCTTCCAGGACTTCGGCTCCACCGGCAGCTGCGCCTGCACTGCCCGGCTCGCGCCCGTCTCCGGCGCCGGCGAGGCGACGGCCGCGGCGCCCGGCGGCACCGGCCCGACGGCCGGCTTGCTCGGGGTGAACAGCCAGGTGTTCAGCAGATCGCCGAGCTTCTGGCCCGACACCTTCTCCGCGTACGCCTGGAACTCCGGGATGGTGGCGTTGCCGTAACGGCGCTCGGTGGGCCAGCCCTTCAGGATCCGGAAGAACTTCTCGTCCCCGACGGCGTTGCGCAGCGCCTGGATGGCCACCGCGCCGCGGTAGTACACCGCGCCGGAGAACTGGTTCTCCTCACCCGGGTCGCCCGGCTTGACGGTCCAGAACGGGTCGTCGGCGGGGCGTGAGGCGTAGATGTAGTCGGCCAGTTCCTGTGCGGTGCCCTCGTTCTCGTGCTCGGACCAGAGGAACTGCGAGTACTCGGCGAAGCCCTCGTTCAACCAGATGTCGCTCCAACGGGAGAGCGAGACGCTGTCGCCGTACCACTGGTGGGCCAGCTCGTGCACGACCACGGAGGTGTTGGACCCCTTGGCGAACAGCCCGGGGCCGTAGGAGACCCGGGTCTGGGTCTCCAGGGCGCCGCTGGACTGGATGTTGGCGACGTAGCCGCCGACCGAGCTGAACGGGTACTCCCCGAAGTAGCCGCTCAGCCAGTCCACCAGCTCGCCGGTGCGCTCCACGCTCGCCCGGGCCGCGGCGGCGTTGTCGCCCAGGTCCTTGCTGTAGGCGTTGTAGACCGGCAGCCCGCCGGCCGTGGTGTCCTGGGTGATGTCGAACTTGCCGATCGCGAGTGTCGCCAGGTACGTCGCCTGCGGCTTGTTCTCCCGCCAGCTGTACCGGGTCCAGCCCGCCTGGGAGGTGGTGCCGACCAGCACGCCGTTGCTGATCACCTGGGTGCCGCTCGGCACCTGCACCGAGACGTCGAAGGTCGCCTTGTCGCTCGGGTGGTCGTTGCTCGGGAACCACCACCCGGCCGACACCGGCTCGCCGGACGCGACCGCACCGTCCGGGGTACGGCGCCAGGCGGTGTAGCCGCCGTACTTCTTCACGGTGGACGGCACGTCCTTGTAGCGCACCACCACGGTGGCCTGGCTGCCCTTGGCGAGCGGCCGGGCGGGGGTGATCTCCAACTCCTGATCGCCGCTGGTGGCGAAGGTCGCCGGCCGGCCGTTGACCCGGACCTCGGAGACGTCCAGCGCGAAGTCGAGGTTGAACCGGGAGAGGTCCTGGGTCGCCGTGGCGAGGATGGTCGTGGTGCCCTCCAGCTCGTCGGTCGCGGGCTGGTACTTCAGCCGGATGTCGTAGTGCGAGACGTCGTACCCGCCGTTGCCGAGGGTCGGGTAGTACGGGTCCCCGACGCCGTCCGCGCCGGGCTGGTAGTCGGCAGCCGAGGCGGGGACGGCCAGGAACAGGCTCAGCGCACTGGCAGCGGAGACGATCAACCTCTTGCGCACATGGTCCTCCAGGAATCACCGGAACGATGGGGTTGAACCGATCCTTGTCCCGGAGGCTCCGCTCCCACTCCCCGATCGTGAGACCTTCATGAAAAGAAACACGCCGAAATGACGGCTTCGCGGCACTGCCGCGAAGCCGTCACACCACTCGGAGCCGATCCGTCGTCAGTTGTGGACCTCATGGACCGAGTTGGTCTCCTGGATCTTCTTCCAGGACTTCGGCTCCACCGGCAGCTGCGCCTGCGCCTTGGCCGCGCCCGTCTCCGCACCCGGCGCCGGCGAGGCGACGGCCGCGGCGCCCGGCGGCACCGGCCCGACGGCCGGCTTGCCGGCCGTGAACAGCCAGGTGTTCAGCACGTCGCCGAGCTTCCGGCCCGACACCTTCTCCGCGTACGCCTGGAACTCCGGGATGGTGGCGTTGCCGTAACGGCGCTCGGTGGGCCAGCCCTTCAGGATCCGGAAGAACTTCTCGTCCCCGACGGCGTTGCGCAGCGCCTGGACGGCCACCGCGCCGCGATCGTACACGGCGCTCGCGAACTGGTCGTCCGGGCCCGGGTCGCCCGGCTTGACGGTCCAGAACGGGTCGTCGGCCGGGTGCGAGGCGTAGACGTAGTCGGCCAACTCCTGTGCGGTGCCCTCGTTCTCGTGCTCCGACCAGAGGAACTGGGCGTAGCGGGCGAAGCCCTCGTTCAACCAGATGTCGCTCCAGCGCGAGAGCGAGACGCTGTCGCCGTACCACTGGTGGGCCAACTCGTGCACGACCACCGAGGTGTTGGACCCCTTCGCGAACTGTCGGGGGCTGTAGAAGATCCGGGTCTGGGTCTCCAGGGCGTAGCCGGTCGGGACGTTGGGGACGTAGCCGCCGACCGAGCTGAACGGGTACTCGCCGAAGTAGCCGCTCAGCCAGTCGACCAGCTCGCCGGTGCGCTCCACGCTGGCCCGGGCGGCATCCGCGTTCTCGCCCAGGTCCTTGCTGTACGCGTTGTAGACCGGCAGGCCGCTCGGTGTGGTGTCCCGGGTGACGTCGAACTTGCCGATCGCCAGCGTGGCCAGGTACGTCGCCTGCGGCTTGTTCTCGCGCCAGCTGTACCGGGTCCAGCCCGCCTGGGAGGTGGTGCCGGTCAGCAGGCCGTTGCTGATCGCCTGGGTGCCGTCCGGTACCAGCACGGAGACGTCGTAGGTGGCCTTGTCGCTCGGGTGGTCGTTGCTGGGGAACCACCACCAGGCCGCCTCGGGCTCGTTGGCCGCGATCCCGCCGTCCGGGGTGCGGTGCCAGCTGGTGAACCCGTACTTCTTCACGGTGGACGGCACCCCCTTGTAGCGCACCACAACGGTGGCTTGGCTGCCCTTGGCGAGCGGCCGGGCGGGAGTGATCTCCAGCTCCTGCTCCCCGCTGGTGGCGAAGGTCGCCGGCCGGCCGTTGACCCGGACCTCGGAGACGTCCAGCGCGAAGTCGAGGTTGAACCGGGAGAGGTTCTGGGTCGCCGTGGCGAGGATGGTCGTGGTGCCTTCCAGCTCGTCCGTGGCGGGCTGGTACTTCAGCCGGATGTCGTAGTGCGAGACGCGGTACCCGCCGTTGCCGTAGGTGGGGTAGTACGGGTCGCCGACCCCGGCCGCGCCGGGCTGGAAGTCGGTAGCCGAGGCGGGGACGGCCAGGAACAGGCTCAGGGCACTGGCAGCGGAGACGATCAGTCTCTTGCGCACGTGGTCCTCCAGGGGATCACCGGAACGATTGGGTCGGATCGATCCTTGTCCCGGAGGCCCTGCTCTCACTCCCCACTCGTGAGATGTTCATGAAAAGAAACGCACCGACATGACGGCTTCGCAGCACTGCCGCGAAGCCGTCACTCCGTCTCACCCCCGCCCGCCCCTCACGCCCCGAGCACCACCGGCGCCCGCACCAGCGAGCCGTACTCCGTCCACGAGCCGTCGTAGTTCTTGACGTGCGGGTAGCCGAGCAGCTCGGTGAGCGCGAACCAGGTGTGCGCGGACCGCTCGCCGATCCGGCAGTACGCGATCACCTCGCGCTCCGGCTCCACGCCCTTCCCCCCGTACAGCGCCCGCAGCTCCTCCGCCGAGCGGAACGACCCGTCGTCGTTGGCCGCCTGCGACCACGGGATGTTGACCGCGCCCGGGATGTGCCCGGGCACCTGCGCCTGCTCCTGCGGCAGGTGCGGGGGCGCGATCAGCTCGCCCCGGAACTCGGCGGGCGAGCGGACGTCCACCAGCACCGCGTCCGCGCCGGGCTTGGCGAACACCTCGGCCTTCGCCAGGACCTCGTCCCGCAGTGCCCTCAGCTCCGGCCGCTCGGGCCCGTCGAGCCGGTAGCCGCTGTGCTGGTAGTCCATCACCTCGTGGGTGAGCTCCCGCCCCTCCAGCTCCCACTTCTTGCGCCCGCCGTCCAGCAGCCGCACCGGCCCGTAGCCGCGCAGCCGCAGTAGCCAGTAGGCGTAGGTGGCGAACCAGTTGTTGTTGCCGCCGTAGAGCACCACCGTGGTGTCGTCCTCGACCCCGGCCGCCCGCAGCAGGTGCTGGACGCCGTCGCGGTCGATGTAGTCCCGGCCGACCTGGCTGTGCAGATCGGTGGTCCAGTTCCAGCCGACCGCCCCGGGGATGTGGTCCCGGTCGTAGGCCTCGGTGTCCTCGTCCACGTCGACGACCCGGATCGTCCCGTCGTCCAGGTGGTGGGCCAGCCATTCGGTGTGGACCAACGCCTCGGGGTGCGCGTAGCCGTTGCCGGTCATCCCAGGCCCTCCTTCGCTCCGCCCAGGCTGCAGCGCCCGACCACGGGCTCAGCGGGCCGCGCGACGACGGCAGGACGTACGGGCACGGCGGGGCGCCGGCGACCGGGCCGGACAGTTCGAACCTACGCCGTCCGTCCGACCCGGGCCACCCCGCGCCCCCTTGACCTCGCCCCCGCGCCCGCCCCCTCCCCCTTCGCCCTTCGCTCAGGAGAAGACGACGGAGCGCAGCTTCAGCCGGTCGCCGAGCTTCTTTCCGGGGTTCATGACGTAGAACACGTCACCCGCGCAGTCGGCGGCCAGGTAGACCGTGGCCGTGGAGCGGGTGAGGTTCTCCGGCGCGAAGCCCGGGTCGTCCTCGGTCGTCCACGGCAGGTCGATGCACGTACCGCTCTTCGGGTCGGCCAGGCCGGTGACGACTCCCGGGCCGACCTTGTAGAGGAAGTCGCCCTCCGCGGCATTGGCGGAGAACGGAACGGCGAGGACGAGGGCGATGGCGCTGGCGGCGGCGAGCACGGCGTTGCGGAGACGCATGGGTGAGGGCCTTTCAGGTGGTACTCGGCGGTACCCGGTTAGTGATGCGAGATCACCCTAGAGGCCCAAAATCCGCAGAAACGCTTCTTCCAATCCACCTATTCGAGTGATTCAGAGGTTGAAACCGCTACCTGCCTTCATTCGAAAGGCACCGGCAATCCCACTCAGTTCGGCGGGGCCGTGAAGTAGTACCCG
The DNA here is from genome assembly GCF_053598615.1 of Kitasatospora sp. NPDC001095. Taxonomy (NCBI): domain Bacteria; kingdom Bacillati; phylum Actinomycetota; class Actinomycetes; order Kitasatosporales; family Streptomycetaceae; genus Kitasatospora; species Kitasatospora sp. NPDC001095. Next base: position 434,319 of record NZ_JBSFKQ010000001.1, read on the forward strand.
GAGTCGACGAGCACCGGCAGATACGCCTTCAGCGCCGCCACCGTCTGTGACCGGTCCCCGCCGCCGTCGTGGTTGAGCACGATCGCCCCGGGCCGGACGTTCTTGAGCACCCGGTCGATGATCGCCGAGGTCCCGGGCCGCGCCCAGTCCCGCGGGTCCACGGACCAGGCCATGTTCCGCATCCCGAGGTCGGCGGCCACCTTGAGCGCGGTCGGGGACCAGTCCCCGCCGGGTGCGCGGAACCAAGTGGGCTGCCGACCGGTGGTCCGTTGCAACAGGTCCGAGGTGCGCTCCAGCTCGTCCCGCACCTTGCCCTCCGGAAGGTGCCGCAGGTCCGGGTGGGTCCAGGTGTGGTTGGCGATGTGGTGGCCGCGGTCCGCGATCTCCCGGACCAGGGCGGGGTGCTCGACGGCGTTCTCGCCGATCAGGAAGAAGGTCGCCCTGACCCCGTACTGCTCGAACAGCGTCAGCACGGTCGGGGTGTGGCGGGGATCCGGGCCGTCGTCGATGGTGAGCGCCACCACCCGCCGATCCGGGTCCAGGTCGTACACCGGTTTGCCCTCCTCCTCGCTGAGCGCCCGGCGCAGGGGCAGCGCACTGGGCACGCTGGCCGACGGGGACCCGGACGGCGGCAGCGGCGAGGTCACCGTGGACGGCCCGCTCCCCGGGGTGGCCGCCGACAGCGCGGCGGAGGGTTCGCCCCCCGCCCCCTCGGGCCCCGCCGGAGCGGACGGGGCGGCGGCGTCGGTCGCCCCCGCCGTGGCGCCGCCCTCCCCCTCACCCCAGGTGCTCCGACATCCGGCAGCCGTCCCCAGGAGGGACATTCCGGCCGCGACCAGCAGCAATCTACGCGAAGTAATGTGACGATCTGACAGCATTGTGGATGCTTCCCCCGGCCGCCACCGCCGCTCCCCGGAGGCAACTCAGACGGACCCGATCACCACTCCGACGGCCCAGGGGCACCGGCCGCACACCCCGTTCCCCGGGTTCTTCCACGGACCTTCCCCGACCGGACGCCCCGCCTCCTCCTGGGCCCGCTACGCTGTGCCTTCCCCAGTGTGATGATCTGCCATCAGAGGACGTGGCCATGACGACAAGTCAGGACTTCCCCCACCAGGGCCAGCAGGACGACCACGCGACCGAGCTCAGCCAGTGGGAACGTTTCGGTGTCGACACCACCGCCCCGCACTCTGCGCGCGTCTACGACTACTGGCTGGGAGGAAAGACCAACTTCCCGCCGGACCGCGCCATGGGACAGGCCATCGAGCAGGCCGTACCGAGCGTCAAGGCGATGGCCAAGGCCAACCGGGCGTTCCAGGGCCGGGCCGTGCGCTACCTCGCCCAGGAGCACGGCATCCGCCAGTTCCTCGACCTCGGCACCGGCATCCCGACCTCGCCGAACACCCACGAGATCGCCGAGGCGGTCAGCCCGGGGACCCGGGTGGTCTACGTCGACAACGACCCGATCGTGCTCACCCACGCCCGCGCGCTGATGGTCTCCAGTCCGGCCAGCCGCACCACCTACATCCACGCCGACCTGCGCAAGCCCGAGGAGCTGTTCGCCGACCCGGCGCTCACCTCCACCCTCGACCTCACCCAGCCGGTCGGCCTGCTGATGATCGCCGTGCTGATGCTGATCGCGGACGAGGACGACCCGTGGGGCCGGGTCGCCGCGCTGCGCGACGCCCTGCCGGTCGGCAGCTGCATCGCGCTGACCACCCCCACCCCGGACTTCGACCCGGAGGCCGTCGGCAAGGTCGCCGAGGCCGCCCGGGCCGGCGGCATGACCCTGGTGCCGCGCGGCTACGACGACGTGGTCCGCTTCTTCGACGGCTGGGAGCTGGTCGAGCCGGGCGTCGCCCCGGTACTGGCCTGGCGCCCGGACGGCGAGCCCCCGGCGGACCCGAAGGCCGCGTACTACTGGGGCGGCGTCGCGATCAAGCGCTGACGCCACCGGCACGCCTCCGTCCGACGGGCCCCGTCGGACGGAGGCGTCACTTCAGCAGCCGCGACAGCCGCCGGTCCGCCAACGGTTTGCCCCCGGTCTGGCAGGTCGGGCAGTACTGCAGCGAGGAGTCCGCGAACGACACCTCGCGGATGGTGTCCCCGCACACCGGGCACGGCAAGCCGGCCCTGCCGTGCACCCGCAGTCCGAGCTTCTTCTCCGCCTTCAGCTCCCCCGCCGCCAGCCCCCGCGAACGCTCCACCGCCTCGCGCAGCGTCCCGCCGAGCGCCTCGTACAGCCGGGCCACCTCGTCCTCCGTCAGGCTCCCGGCGATCTTGTACGGCGACATCCGCGCCGCGTGCAACACCTCGTCCGAGTACGCGTTGCCCACCCCGGCCAGCACCCTCTGGTCCCGCAGCACCCCCTTGAGCCGCCGCCGCTCGCCGCGCAACAGCCCGGCGAGGTCCGCCAGGCCGAACCCCGGGTCCAGCGGGTCCGGCCCGAGCCCGGCCACCCCCGGCACCTCGGCCGGATCGCGCACCACGTACACCGCCAGCCCCTTCTTCGTCCCGGCCTCGGTGAGCTCGAAACCGTCCCCGGCCTCCCCCGCCAGCCGTACCCGCAACGCCAGCGGATTGCGCGGCCCCGGCCGCGGCGGCTCGGCGGGCAGCCTGTCCTTCCACCGCAACCACCCGGCCCGAGCCAGGTGCACCACCAGGTGCAGCCCCTCCACCTCGATGTCCAGGAACTTGCCCCGCCTGCTCACCCCGCCGACCGTCCGCCCCTCCAACCCCGTCACCGGCGGGTCGTACGTCTTCAACGCACTGATCGCCACCGGCTGCACCCGAGCGATCACCCGCCCGGTCAACCGCTCGGACAGAAAGGCACTCAGCGCCTCGACCTCAGGCAGCTCCGGCATGCGCCCAGTCTCCCCCACCCCGCCCCCACCCGCGCGCCACAAAGCCCCAGACCCCACCCCCACCCCACTCCCAGCCAGGGAACCGTCCCCACCCACAGCACCCACCCACCCCCACCCCCAGCGAGAGAAACACCCCCACCCGCAGCAACCACCCACCCACCCCTCCCACCCCCAGCGAGAGGGACGCGCTGCGGGAGGGGGCGGCGGAGGGGGTGGGTGCGGAGAGGGGCGTGGCGGGTGATTTTCAGACTGCCAACGGTCTCAACACCCCACCGCCAGAGTTGGCAGTCTGAAAATCATCCAGCCCCCGGAGCACCCACCCCCGGAGCCGCCCCCGGCCCCCCACCCTCCCGAAAGCCTCCCTCCCCAGCCGACCCCCGCCCCCCAGCACCCCCATTGCCCACCCCACCCCCAGGGCGCAGGCTGGAACACAGGGAGGTGCACCGCCCCATGAGCACCCTTGAGGAACAGATCGACATCGCCGCCCCCGTCCTCGCCGCCTGGGAGCAGCTGCACCGGGTGCACGAGTACCCCCGGTTCGTCGACGGCGTCCGCAGCGCCCACCCGCACGGCCGGAACCTCGCGCACCTCGGGGTGGAGATCGACGGCGACGAGCGCTCGGTCGACGCCGAGATCACCGACCGCGGCCGGGGCCGGGTGATGTCCTGGCGGACCACGGACGCCCCCCGGCTGCGCGGCGCCTTCGCGCTGCTGCCGCTCGACGCCGGGCACACCCGGTTGCAGATCCGGGTGGAGTACGACCCGGAGGCGTTGCACCGGGAGTTCGGCGGGCCGCGCGGCTTCGCCCAGGCCGGGGCGATCGAGCGGGCGGTGCGCGAGGATCTGGACCACTTCCGGGAGCTGGTCGAGGCACGGGTGAACGCCGCCGAGGCCCACCCGGAACCGTCGGACACCCACGCCCCAACCCCCGCCCCAGCCCCCGGCCACCACCGCCCGTAAGCGCTGCATAAGCCCAGCTCAGGACGGGTGGTGAGGCTGTCCACAGCTCACCACCCGGCAGACCGTTCCAGTTTCAACCTGTGGCAGACTCGGATCCCATGGACATCGGCCCGGTCACCAGGACGCTCCGCGCGGCGGTCTTCGCCGCGCTGGTCGTGCTGCTCGCCGGGCTCGGCCAGGTGCTGGTGACCGGCCGTGCGCTGCCGGTCGGCCCGATGCTGCCGGCCTTCGCCGGCGTCTTCGCGGTGGCCTTCGCGCTGGCCGGCCGCGAGCGCGGCTACCCGGCGATCGCGGCGGTGTTCCTGCCGCTGCAGCTGGGCACCGGCGCGCTGTTCGACCTCGCGCAGAGCACCTGTCCCTCGCTGCCGCCCGGTGCCGGGCACGGCCTGCGGCCGCTGCTGTGCGGCGGCGGCTCGCTCGGCGGGTTCCTGCTCGGCCACGGCGCCTCCGCGCAGACCGGCGTACTGCTGCTCCTGCTCGTGCTGCACACGGTGATCGCGCTGGCCGGCGCCTACTGGCTGCGCCGCGCGGACGCCGCGCTGTGCTGCCTGGCCGGTGCCGTCCGGATGCTGGGCGAGTTCCTGCACCGCCACCTGCCCGCCGCCGCCCGCTGGCTGCGGCTGCTGGTCGCCCCGCTGCCGGCCCGTCCGCCGGCGCGGGTGCCGTTTCCCCGGGCCAGCCGCACGCTGGTCCCCGCCGAGGACGTCGTCGTCCGTCCGGCCGTCCGGCGCGGTCCGCCGGTGTTCGCCCTGGCCGCCTGAGCGACGGCGCTCCCGCCCGCTCGACCGGCTGTTCTCTCCCCTCCCCACGGTCCCCGACCCTCCCCACGGTCCCCGACCGGCCCCTCCACGCGGTCCCCGACCGACCGCGTGCCTCCCCGTACGCCCGAGAGCACAGGACGACACCCCATGAGCAACACCCGCAAGGCCGACAAGAAGGCCTCCGCCACCGACCGCATGCGCGCCGCCCGGGCCCAGGCCGAGCGCTCCGACCGGATCCGCCGCCGGGTGGTGGTCGGCGGCGCCTCCGCCGCCGTGCTCGCCCTGGCGGCGGGCGTGGCCTTCGCCGTCGGCGGCTCCTCCGGCTCCGGCTCGGGCGCCGCGAACGGCCCGCTGGTCGTGCCGGCCAACGCGGGCGGCTCCGGCGGCACCGTGATCACCTACGGCAAGGCCGACGCCCCGCACACCCTGGAGGTCTACGAGGACTTCCGCTGCCCGTTCTGCGAGCAGCTGGAGACGACCACCGGCAAGGCGATCCAGCAGCTCGCCGACGAGGGCACCTACAAGGTCGAGTACCACCTGGCGACGTTCCTGGACAACAACCTCGGCGGCAAGGGCTCGCGCACCGCGCTGGCCGCCGCCGGCGCCGCGCTGAACGAGGGCGTGGACAAGTTCAAGGCCTTCCACGACGTGCTGTACGCCAACCAGCCGGACGAGCGCAGCGACGCCTTCGGCGACGTCAACCACATCCTGGACCTGGCCGGGCAGGTGCCCGGCCTGAAGACCGACGCCTTCGTGAAGGCGGTCACCGACCGGACCTACGCCCCGTGGGCGGCCAAGGTCAACGAGGAGTTCAACAAGAGCGACGTGACCGGCACCCCGACCGTCAAGCTGGACGGCAGGAAGCTGGACGTCCTCAGCAACGGCAAGGCCGTCTCCCCCGAGCAGTTCACCGCGATGGTCAAGCAGGTGACCGGATGACGGCCGACTCCCCCGCCGTACGGCCCGCGTACGGCGCGAGCCGCCCGTTCGCCTGGCTGCTGCTGATCGGCGGCGCGGTCGGCCTGTTCGCCTCGACGGTCCTCACGCTGGACAAGATCCGGCTGCTGGAGGACCCGTCGTACGTCCCCAACTGCAACATCAACCCGATCATCAGCTGCGGCTCGATCATGCGCAGCGAGCAGGCGGAGGCCTTCGGCTTCCCCAACTCGCTGATCGGGCTGGTCGCCTTCGGGGTGGTCGTCGCGATCGGTGCCGGGCTGCTCTCGGGCGCGGCGTTCCGGCGCTGGTTCTGGCTGGGCCTGCAGGCCGGGACGGTGTTCGGGGTCGGCTTCGTGACCTGGCTGATGTACCAGGCGCTGTACCGGATCGGCGCGCTCTGCCCGTACTGCATGGTGGTGTGGGCCGCGGTGATCCCGCTGTTCTGGTACACCACGCTGCACAACCTGCGTTCGGGTGTGATCCCGGTGGGCCCGCGGCTGCGGGTGGCCGTCCGGGAGGCGGTCCGCTACCACTGGGTCGTCCCGGCGCTCTGGTACGCGGTGATCGCGCTGCTGGTCCTCAACCGGTTCTGGTACTACTGGAGCACCCTGATCTGATCCCCGTCCGCCGCCCTGCCCGCTCCGGCGGGAAGGCGGCGGACCGTCCTCCCCGTGGGGTGCCATGCGTCGCAGGATCGTTCTCTTCGTCTCCGTGTCGGTCGACGGCTACTTCGAGGGCCCGAACCACGACCTCGGCTGGAACCTCGTCGACGACGAGGTGCACACCCACTTCAACCGGGTGCTCGCCCGGATGGGTGGTTTCGTCTCCGGCCGGGTGACGCACGAGCTGATGGCCTCCGTCTGGCCCACCGCCGACCAGGACCCGGACGCCGACGCCACGGTGGCCGAGTTCGCGGGCATCTGGCGCGCGATGCCGAAGACGGTCTTCTCCCGGACCCTCGACCGCGCCGACTGGAACACCACCGTCGTCCGCGAGGTCACCCCGGAGTCGGTCGCCGCCCTCACCGCCGGTCCCGGCGGCGACCTCGCCCTCAGCGGCGCGAACCTGGCGGAGTCCTTCCTCGCCCAGGACCTCGTCGACGAGTTCCGCTTCTACGTCCATCCCGTCGTCCTCGGCCGCGGCACCCTCTTCTTCCGCCCCGCCGACCACCCCGTCCCGCTCACCCTCAAGGACACCCACCGCTTCACCAACGGCGTCACCCTGCTCCACTACGAGCGCGGCGGCCCGTCCCCGCTGGACGGGTGACGGGCCGCCGCTGCGCTCGGGTCAGAAGGTGTACGCCTCGACCTCGGCGAGGAGTTCGGCGCGGCGCTCCTCGCTGACGAAGGAGGCGCGGAAGGAGTTGGCGGCCAGGCGGCGCTGGGTCTCCTGGTCGAGGCCGAGGGCCTCGCGGACGGCGCGGAAGTTGTCCTCGACGTAGCCGCCGAAGTAGGCCGGGTCGTCGGAGTTGACGGTGACCAGCAGGCCGGCGTCCAGCATCTCCCCCAGCGGGTGGTCGGCGAGGGTGTCGACGCAGCGCAGCCGGACGTTGGAGAGCGGGCAGACGGTCAGCGGGATCTGCTCGCGCACCAGGCGGGCGACCAGCTCGCCGTCCTCCAGGCAACGCAGCCCGTGGTCGATCCGCTCGACGCCGAGGACGTCCAGCGCCTCGGTGATGTACGCGGCCGGGCCCTCCTCGCCCGCGTGGGCGACCCGGCGCAGCCCGGCCTCGGCGGCCCGGCGGTACACCTCGCGGAACTTCACCGGCGGGTGGCCGACCTCGGCGGAGTCCAGGCCGATGCCGGCGATCCGGTCGAAGTAGGGGCGGGCGGCCTCGAAGGTCTCCAGCGCGGACTCCGCGGACTCGTCCCGCAGGAAGCACATGATCAGCTGGGTGCTGACGCCGTGCCGTTCCTCGCTGCGCTGCAGCGCCCGGGTCAGGCCGTCCACCACCACGCCCAGTGGCACCCCGCGGGCGGTGTGCGCCTGCGGGTCGAAGAAGACCTCCGCGTGGCGGACGCCCTGCTCGGCGGCGCGGGCGAGGTAGGCGTCGGCGAGGTCGGCGAAGTCGTCCTCGGTGCGCAGCACGGCCATCAGCGCGTAGTAGAGGTCCAGGAAGGACTGGAGGTCCCTGAAGGAGTACGCCTCGCGCAGCGCCTCGGTGTCGGCGTACGGCAGCTGGACGCCGTTGCGGGCGGCGAGCTCGAAGGCGAGCTCGGGCTCCAGGGTGCCTTCGATGTGCAGGTGGAGTTCGGCCTTGGGAAGCGGCATGTGCGATCTGTCCAGCGGTAGCGGGTGGACCCGGAGGTGACGGAAGGATCATCCTATGAGCTTCTCGACGTGGGGGGCTCGGCGGGCGACCCGCTCGGACCTGCCCGGCCGGAACCGACCGGGTGCACCGGCGACGCTCCGCGGGCACCCTGTAGGAGGGGACTTCCGCCGAGGAGGCACCGAGATGCGGCACGCCGAAGACCCGCACATCCGGCCCGCGGGCATCTCCCCGCACGCCCTGGGCAACGACACGCTCCTGCACGAGCTGGAACAGCTGCACCGCACCCGCCACGAGACCTTCCTGTACGGCTCGGAGGAGGCGCTGAAGCGGCACACGCTGCGCACCGGCGAGCTGGAGGCCGAGTACCTGCACCGCTTCCCCAACCGGCAGGTCACCGCGGCCCGGACCAGGGCCGGGGCCAGGGCCAGGGAGGCGGCCGCCCGGGTGGAGTCGCTGCCGGAGTGACCGGAACGGGCCGCGCGCCCGCCGGGACACGCCGGGCGCGCGGTGGTGTGCCCGGAGCCGGGCCGTCGGAGAGGGTGTGAGGGCAGACGCACCGGACCCGAACCTCCTGGGAGCCCCGCATGCCCATCGCCAGCGTCAACCCCGCGACCGGCGAGACCGTCCAGACCTTCGAGCCGCTCGACGCGGCCGGCATCGAACGGCGGCTGGCCCGCGCCGAGGCCGCCTTCCACAGCTACCGCCGCACCTCCTTCGCGGCCCGCGCCGAACTGCTGCGCCGCGCCGCCGACCTGCTGGACCAGGAGCAGGAGGCGGTCGCCCGCACCATGACCGAGGAGATGGGCAAGCCGCTCGCCGGGGCCCGCGCCGAGACCGCCAAGTGCGCCAAGGCGATGCGCTGGTACGCGGACAACGCCGAGGCGCTGCTCGCCGACGAGCACCCGGCCCCGGAAGACGTCGCCGACTCCGGCGCCGCCCGCGCCTACGTCCGCTACCGCCCGCTCGGCCCCGTGCTGGCCGTGATGCCGTGGAACTTCCCGCTGTGGCAGGTCATCCGGTTCGCCGCGCCGGCGCTGATGGCGGGCAACGTCGGCCTGCTCAAGCACGCCTCCAACGTGCCGCGCACCGCGCTGGCGATCGAGGAGCTGTTCCAGCGGGCCGGCTTCCCCGAGGGCTGCTTCCAGACGCTGCTGATCGGCTCGGGCGCGGTCGAGGGCGTGATCCGGGACCCCAGGGTCGCCGCCGTCACCCTCACCGGCAGCGAGCCGGCCGGGCGGGCGGTCGCGGCCACCGCGGCGGACGTGGTGAAGAAGGCCGTGCTGGAGCTGGGCGGCAGCGACCCGTTCGTCGTCCTGCCGAGCGCCGACGTGGACGAGGCGGCGCGCACCGCCGTCCGGGCCCGGGTGCAGAACAACGGCCAGTCCTGCATCGCCGCCAAGCGCTTCATCGTGCACACCGACGTGTACGACCGCTTCACCTCCGCCTTCACCGAGGCGATGCGCGCGCTGAAGGTCGGCGACCCGATGGACGAGGGCACCGACGTCGGCCCGCTGGCCAGCCGCCAGGGCCGGGACGACCTGGAGGAGCTGGTCGAGGACGCCCGTACCCGGGGCGCCCGGGTGGAGTGCGGCGGCGGGCGGCCCACCGGCTGGGACTCCGGCTGGTTCTTCGAGCCGACGGTGCTCACCGGCATCACCCCGGCGATGCGGATCCACCACGAGGAGACCTTCGGCCCGGTCGCCACCGTCTACCGGGTGGCCGACCTGGACGAGGCGGTGGCCGTCGCCAACGACACCCCGTTCGGGCTCAGCGCCAACGTCTGGACCACCGACGAGGCCGAGCGGGAGCGCTTCGTGCGGGACATCCAGGCCGGCGGGGTGTTCTTCAACGGGATGACGGCCTCCCACCCGGCGCTGCCGTTCGGCGGGGTCAAGCGTTCCGGGTTCGGGCGGGAGCTGTCCGGGCACGGGATCCGGGAGTTCTGCAACGTCACCACGGTGTGGATCGGCTGAGCCCTCCCGGGCCCGCGCCCGCCCCGGGCCGGTCAGGACGCCACGCGGTGGCGGCCCGGCCCGGGGGTCATCCAGCGGGCGATCACGCCGCCCAGCGCGATGAGCGTCAGCCCCCAGAAGATCGCCATCGGTATCAGCACCGGCAGCAGGCTCACCTGGACGGCCACCATGCAGAGGCCGATCGAGAGCGCGACCATGAACGTCACCACGGTGGGGCTGAGGCCGAGCAGCCAGTGCCAGGCGCGGTGCCCGAAGCCCCGGTTCCGCTGGGCTTCGGGCTCGGCCCGTTCCTTGGCGTCGAATTCCTGGTAGGTCAGCAGGTCCATCGGGATCGCCTCCAATGCTGGACGGCTGGACGGGAGGAACGCCTGGCCCGGGAGGGTCAGGAGGCCTTGCGGGGAGCCGAGGACTTCCGGGCGGTGGTCTTCTTCGCGGCCGAACCCTTCGCCGATCCCTTCGCCGAGCCCTTCGCCGAACCCCCTGCGGAGCCGGCGCCGGTGGTCTTCGCGGTCGCCTTCGGGGCGGCTTTCGGGGCCGACTTCGCGCCGGTCCGCTTCGTCGGGGCGCGCCTGCGCGGCGCGGGCTCCTCCCCCTCGGCGTCCTCGGCGCCGCCCGGCCCGCCGCCCCGCCCGCCCTTGGCCTGCTTGAGGCTGCTGCGCAGCGCCTCCATTAGGTCGATCACGTTGTCCGGCGCCTCGCCCGGCTCCTCCTCGTGCGGGACCTCCACGCCCTCCAGCCGCGCGGTGATCACCTGCTGCAGCGCCTGCTGGTAGTCGTCGTGCAGCTGGGAGAGGTCGAAGTCCTCGGAGAGGGTGTCCATCAGCGACCGCGCCATCTTGAGCTCCTGCGGTCGGACGGTGACGTCCCCCTCGGGCGCGATGCCGGCCGCCGGGCGGACCTCGTCGGGCCAGATGCAGGTCTGGAGCACCAGGGTGTTGTCGTGCACCCGCAGCACCGCGGGCGACTCCCGGGTGCGCAGCGCGATCTTGGTGACGGCGATCTGCCCGGACTCGGTGAGCGCGTCGCGCAGCAGCGCGTACGGCTTGGCGGCGGCCTTGTCGGCGACGCCGACGTAGTAGGCCTTGGAGAACATCAGCGGGTCGATCTCGTTCTCGTCCACGAAGGCCAGCACGTCGATGATCTTCTTGCTGGGCAGCGGCAGGTCGGCGAGGTCCTCGTCGGAGAGCGTGACGGTCCGCCCGTCGGGGGACTCGTACCCCTTGGCGATCTCCGCGTACGGGATCTCCTTCTCCTCCCGCTCGCAGTACCGCTTCATCCGCACCCGGCCGCCGTCCTTCTCGTGCACCTGGTGCAGCGGGACGTCGTGCTCCTGGGTCGCGGAGTACAGGTGGACGGGGATGGTGACCAGCCCGAAGCTGATCGTCCCCTTCCAGGTGGTCTGCATGGGGTCGCTCCTGACCGGCGCCGGGAGCCGGCCGGCACCGCGAACGCTCGGGATGCTCCTACGGCATGCCCCGAGAGTCCCACTCTGCCCGGATTTGCGAGGATCGGCCACACCGCGCCGACAATGGGCCGAGGAGGACGATGTGGATGACCGCCCGCAGCCGGGAGAACCGGCAGGACCGGGCCGGGCCGCCCCCGCCGGAGCGGTACGGCTACCTGGTGACGTACGCGGTGCGGGGCGAGCCCGGCGCCCGGCGCGCGGAGGTGGCCGTCCTGCCCGGATACTCACAGGAGGAGGACATCCCCCGGATCCTGGCCGCCCGGCTGACCGGGCGACCGGCGGACGAGACCTCGATCACCGTCCTCGACGTGCGGCCGATCTGACCGCCCACCCACGGGCGATTTGAGCCCCAACAGAGCTTGGGAACCTCTCAAAAGGCTGACGATGCATCAGATTTGAGGTTTCCATGCCACCTTTCCACCCACCCCGACCAGGTCTTTTACGTTCGTTGAGCGAACAGTTACCAAAAAATTGTTCCGATCACCGGTGCGTGGAAGTTAGGTTGCGACGCAATGCGCGGGCAAGTCCCCCACCCTCCGGCATGACGAGTCGAGGGTCACACCGCGCTGGAAAGGCACAGGGTCCCGAGATGAGTGCGGACACCACCAGGCCCACCACGGCCACCAAGCTCCCCCAGCAGACCGGCCCGGTCGGACACGGCGGCGACGGCCACCTGAAGGCCGGGCTCAAGAACCGCCACCTGTCGATGATCGCCATCGGCGGCGTGATCGGCGCCGGCCTGTTCGTCGGCTCCGGCGCGGGCATCGCGACCACCGGCCCGGGCATCCTGCTCTCCTACGCCCTGGCCGGCGCGCTGGTCGTGCTGGTGATGCGGATGCTCGGCGAGATGGCCGCGGCCGACCCGCAGAGCGGCTCGTTCTCGGCGTACGCGGACCGCGCGCTGGGCCGCTGGGCCGGCTTCTCCATCGGCTGGCTGTACTGGTTCTTCTGGGTCGTGGTGCTCGCGGTCGAGGCGACGGCCGGTGCGAAGATCCTCAACAACTGGGTGCCCGGCGTGCCGCAGTGGGGGTGGGCGCTGATAGTGATGGCGGTGCTGACCGCCACCAACCTCTTCTCCGTGGCCTCCTACGGCGAGTTCGAGTTCTGGTTCGCCGGGATCAAGGTGGTCGCGATCGCCGCCTTCCTGGTGATCGGCACCCTCGCCGCCTTCGGCCTGCTGCCCGGCACCCACGCGGTCGGCGCCAGCAACCTCACCGGCCACGGCGGCTTCCTGCCGCACGGGGTGGGCGCGGTGTTCACCGGAATGCTCACCGTGGTCTTCGCCTTCATGGGCAGCGAGATCGTCACCCTGGCCGCCGGCGAGTCGGAGGACCCGGAGAAGGCGGTCAGCAAGGCCACCAACAGCGTCATCTGGCGCATCGGGATCTTCTACCTGGGCTCGATCCTGCTCGTGGTCACCCTGCTGCCGTGGGACTCCGCCGACGTCAAGGCGAGCCCGTACGTGGCGGTGCTGGACCACATCGGCATCCCGGGCGCCGGCCAGGTGATGGACGTGATCGTGCTGACGGCGGTGCTGTCCTGCCTCAACTCCGGGATGTACACGGCCTCCCGGATGGCCTTCTCGCTGGGCCAGCGCGGGGACGCGCCCAAGGCCTTCGCCACGGTGACCTCGCGCGGCGTGCCGCGGGTGGCGATCCTCTCCTCGGTGGTCTTCGGCTTCATCGCGGTCTTCTTCAACTACACCTCGCCGGACACCGTGTTCGCCTTCCTGCTCAACTCCTCCGGCGCCGTCGCGCTCTTCGTCTGGCTGGTGATCTGCGCCACCCAGCTGCGGATGCGGAAGATCATCGAGCGTGAGATGCCCGAGCGGCACACCGTCCGGATGTGGCTGTACCCGTACCTGACCTGGACGGCCATGGGCATGATCGGGTTCGTCATGGCGTACATGTTCACCGACGCCGACGGGCGCAAGCAGATGTACCTGTCGCTGGTCGCCGCAGCCATCGTGCTGGCAGCCTCGGCCGTGGTGGGCCGACGGCGGCGGGCCGCGGTGGCGGCGGGCTCCTGACCCGCCCGCCCCGCGCGGGAACGCCGGGCCCGGGAGCCGATGCGGAGGCTCCCGGGCCCGGCGCCGTTTCTCCGGCGCCGTCCCGCCGGCCGGTCCGTTGGTCGGTTCGTTCGACGCCCCGCCGGACGCCCTGTTCGCCACCCCGCCGGGCGTCCTGTTCGACGCCCCGTTCACCCTCCACAGTTTGACCAAGGCACGTCAAGGGGGATATCTGGGCCAGCGCTCCCCCACGAGCACTTCCCGACCCTCACCGGGAGATCCCGTGCCGATCCCGCCCACCCCCACGCCGCCCTCCCCGCCACCGCCCCGCGCGGAACCCGAGACCGCACGCCTGCGCTTCGGCCGTCGGCTGCGCCACTGGCGCGAAGCCCGCGGCCTCAGCCAGGCCGAGCTCGGCCGGCTGCTCGGCTACCACGACTCGCTGATCAGCCGGGTGGAGAACGCCCGCCGCTGGCCGCCGCCGGGGATGCCCGACCGGGCCGACGAACTCCTCCTCGCCGACGGCGAGCTGGCGCAGCTGTGGCAGGCCCTTCGACGGGAACGCCGACGCCTCGGCGAACTCGCCGCCGCCGCCCGGAAACCCCTCGCCGCCGACACCGCCCCACCGGACGCCGCCACCGTCGAGGTGCTCGCCCAACTGCTCGCCGTCTACCGCGCCGCCGTCGACCGGATCGGCGGCGAGGAGCTGGCCGCCGTCCTGGAGCACCACGCCCGCACCCTGGCCGGCCGGCCATGCACCGGCCCGCGCGAGAGCCCCACCGCCGACCGCTCGCTCGCCGCCCAGTACGCCGAGCTGGCCGGCTGGGCCCACTTCGAGGGAGACCGCCACGCCCACGCGCTCGGCTGGTACACCACCGGGCTGGAGTGGGCCCGCACGAGCGACGACCGGGCCACCACGGCCGCCCTGCTCGCCCGGCAGAGCACCCTGTACTGGTGGCACGGGGACGCGGCCACCGCGCTCGCCCTGGCGGAGGCCGCCCGGAGCACCGCCCCTCCCCTGCCGGAGCTGCGGGCCTGGGCCGCCGTCGTCCAGGCCCATGCCCACGCACTGGCCGGACAGGCACCGCAGGTCCGCCGGACCCTGGCGGACGCCCGGCGACTGACCGGCGCCGCACTGCGCTCCGGCGCGCCGACGCCCTGGACGGAGCGCGCCGAGCTGGTCCTGGCCGTCGCCCATGGCACCTGCCACCGGGACCTCGCCCTCCACACCGGCCGCAGCGCCCACGCCCACGCCGCGGCGGACCGGCTGGAGGCGGCCCTGCGACTACTCGACCGGGCCGCCCGCCCGCGCGACCACGCCCTGATCACCGCCCGCCTCGCCGGCGCCCGCGCCCTCGCCGGTCACCCCGACGCCGCGGCCGCTCTGCTCTCCCGGCTGCCCGCGAACACCACCGGCCGCATCGCCCGCGAGCAGCGGCGTGCCGGGGAGTGGCTGCGCCGGTGAAAGCCGAGCTCCGCGGCCCCGGCCCGGACGCCGCCGCCGGTGAAAGCCCGGACGCCGCGCCGGCGCCCGGACGCACGGCAGCGGGGCCGGCCACCACCTGCGGGAGTGGTGGCCGGCCCCGCCGGACCGGTCCGGCGGCCCCTGCGGGTCGGCTCAGAGGCCGGCCGCCGCCGAGGCGATGGCCGCCGCGTACGTGCTCACCTGGGAGTAGACGCCCGGGTAGCCCGCGCGGGCGCAGCCGTTGCCCCAGCTGACGATGCCGACCTGGATCCAGCGGCCCGCCGCGTCCTGGCGGACCATCGGGCCGCCCGAGTCGCCCTGGCAGGTGTCGACGCCGCCCTGGGAGACGTAGCCCGCGCAGAGCGAGCCGGCCTTGTTCAGGCCCGGGTAGGCGCCGGCGCAGGTGGCGTCGTCGACGAACGGCACGGTGGCCTTGAGCAGGTACCGCTGCTGGGCGCCGCCCTCGCTCGCGGCGCCCCAGCCCATGATGGTGAAGGTGCCGTTGTCGTAGGCGGTGGAGGTGGCGATCGGCAGGGTGCTGACCAGGCTGCCGCTGATCGGCGAGGCCAGCTTGATCAGCGCCCAGTCGTTGCCGTTCTCGGCGCCGGTGAAGGACGGCGACTGGTAGACGTACGAGGAACGGACCTTGATCGCGGTGCCGCTGCGCAGGTCGACCGCTCCCGCGGTGACGGTGATGCTGCTGTTGGCGCCGGTGCCGTCGACGCAGTGGGCGGCGGTGAGCACGATCTGCGAGGTGTAGAGCGCGCCGCCGCAGCCCATCGAGAGCCGCACCATGAACGGGAACTCGCCCTGCGCCGCCCGCGTGCCGCCGACCACGCTCGGCGACGGCGCGGGCGAGGCGGCGGCGGGCAGCACGAGTGTGCCGACGCCGAGCACCAGACCGATCAACAGGCTCATCAGCCTGCCGAGTTGACGCTTCATCGGACTCCTCCTTGCAGGTGGGGGAAGACCGAGGGTGGCCCGGCGGGCGGCGCTACAGGAGGGGGGCGCCCTTGCCGGTCGGAACTGGCAGGAACACGGCAATGCGGGGTTCCGGGCCGGGAGGCCCTAGGGTGATCGCCCATGCGAGATCTTGTGGCGGGGACGAAGTACCTGGTCGCGGGCCAGAAATGGGTGGGCCGGCACGGCCGCTGGTGGGGCTTCGGGATGCTGCCGGCCCTGCTCACACTGGTCGGCTACGTCATCGCGCTCGCCTTCCTCGGCGCCTGGGCCAAGGACCTCGCGGACTGGGCAACCCCGTTCGCCGACCACTGGGGCTCACCCTGGCGGGAACTGCTGCGCGACGCGCTCGCGGCGATCGTCTTCGGCGGCGGACTGCTGCTCTCCCTGCTCACCTTCACCGCGGTCACCCTGGTGGTCGGACAGCCCTTCTACGAGGCGCTCTGCGCCGAGGTCGACGAGACCGAGGGCGACGCGCCCGCCGCACCGGACACCGCGCTCTGGCGCGAGCTGCTGACCGCGGTGCGCGACAGCCTGTACGTGCTGGTGCGGGTGGCCGCGTTCGGCGTGGTGCTGTTCGCCTGCGGGTTCATCCCGGTGGTCGGGCAGACGGTGGTCCCGACGCTCGGCTTCCTGGTGGCCGGCTTCTTCATGACCGTCGAGCTGACGGCCGTCGCCCTGCAGCGGCGCCGGGTGCCGCAGCCCGAGCGAATCCGGCTGCTGCGCGCCCGGCTCGGGCTGGCGCTGGGTTTCGGCACGCCGCTGGTCCTGGCCTTCCTGGTGCCACTGGTCACGGTGCTCGCCATGCCGGGGGCCGTCGCCGGCGCCACTCTGCTGGCCCGCGACCTCGTCCCGACCGCCCCGCAGGAGGGGCGGGAGAGGCCGGCCCCCGGCGCCTCCGCCCCCGACGCCCCCGCCCCCGCCCCCGCCCCCGCCGGGCCGCCCGTCCCGGGCAATCCGTACGCGACCCCCTGAGGCCGTGACCCTCCGCTCACGCTGCGCCGACATCGGGTGGGCGAACGTGTGAGCCCGCCCACAGGGGGATCGCCATCCACGATCCCCGATAGTGGACGCGCGCCCCGGGGCTGCCGACCCGACTCCGCCGAGGCGCCCCGGGCGGACCGTCCACGGCCGCGCTCCGCCTGAAGAACACAGGCCGCAGTCGGTGTCGACACTGCGATCCTTCACCGCTTCCGGGACTCTTCCCTCGGATGGGCAATTCGGGCAAACGCGCACAAATCAACCGCCGTTCCTTGCCGCGTCGGCTCCGCGGCCACGATCGGACGTAGTAGAGAACGCCTTTGCCACCCGTCCTCGGCCCTGCCAAGAATGGCCCGTCGCCAGGCAGCGCAGCCTCACCTCCGCCGCCGCGCCGCCCGCCCCCGCCTCTCCGGCCGGGGCGCCACGGCCGTCCGTCCAGGGCGGCCGCAGCGGGCCCCGCTCAGCCGGAGCCCGCGCGATGCCCCGCCCCCGATGCCCACCGGCACGGCCCCGACGGAGAAGGATCGTCCGCCCGATGCAGCTCAGCCAGCTCAGCCATGCCCGACGCAACTCCCTGATCACCGGTGTCGCCACCCTCGTGGTCGCGAGCGCCGCCACCGCGGCCCTCGCCATCCCGCAGGCCGGGAACGCCACCGCGGCCGCCCCGGTGGCCGCCGTGTCGGCGGAGGGCCGGCCGGTCACCGAGCCGGGCCAGGCCGACACCGCTGCCGCCGACGCGCAGGCCGCCCAGGAGGCCCAGGCCAAGGCCGAGGCGGACGCCGCCGCCCAGGCGCAGGCCCAGGCGCAGGCTCAGGCCGAGGCTCAGGCTCAGGCTCAGGCCGACGCGAAGGCCAAGGCCGACGCCGAGGCCGCCGCCTCCCGCTCCCAGGAGCGCCAGAACCTCGACAGCGCGCCGGCCGCCTACTCCGGCACCCCGCAGCAGATCGCCGCGCAGATCGTCCCGGCCGGCCAGCTCCAGTGCTTCAGCAACATCGTGTTCCGCGAGAGCAGCTGGAACCCGCTCGCGGTCAACGCCTCCTCCGGCGCGTACGGTCTGGTCCAGGCCCTGCCCGGCTCCAAGATGGCCTCCGCGGGCGCCGACTGGCGCACCAACCCGGCCACCCAGATCAAGTGGGGCCTGAACTACATGAACACCCGCTACGGCAGCCCCTGTGCCGCCTGGTCGTTCTGGCAGGCCCACCACTGGTACTAAGCCGGACCCGTTCGGCCACCGGTGCCCGCGACGCACCTCGCGTCGCGGGCACCGGCGCACATCGCCGCAGGTCGGGGCGGGCGTGGACACGTCCGGCAGGCGGCGTGAAGATATGGCGCACGCTCGTACGATTTGCCACCGATTGCTCGGAATTACGGACCGTCAGGGCTTTGCCACGGTCCGCAGGCCCACTTACGCTCCGGCGTCATGCCCTCGCCCCTGATCAGCGTCGTGGTCCCCGCCTACGACCAGCACGGACAGCTCGCCGACTGCCTGGACTCGCTGCTCGCCCAGTCCCTGGCCGACATCGAGGTGATCGTGGTCGCCGACCGCTCCCCCGAGACCGCGGGTGGGCTCGCCGACGCGTACGCCGCCCGGCACCCGCACGTGTCGGTGCTGCACCTGAACGCGGCGGTCGGGGTCGGGGCGAGCCGGAACGCGGGGGCGGCGCGGGCGGCCGGCGAGTACCTGCTGTTCCTGGACGCCGACCACCTGCTGCCCCGGGACGCCCTGCGGACGCTCGCCGACCGGCTCCGGCAGACCGGGCCGGTGGACGTGCTGCTGTTCGGCCACTCCCGCCGCCACCAGGACCGGGACTGGCCGGGCGGGGCCGAGGCGCTGCTCGCCGAGGCCGGCCCCGAGCCGTTCGCGCCCTTCGACCGGCCCGAGCTGTTCGGCGCGCCGCCGCTGATCTGGGACCGGCTGGTCCGCCGCGGCCACTGGGCCGGGCTGGGCCTGGCCTTCCCGCCCGGCCGCTACGAGGAGGTCCCGGTGGCGCACGCGGCGCTGCTCGGCGCCCGGAGCGCCGCCGTGCTGGCGCGCGAGTGCGTCCAGCTGCGCCGCCGGGAGACCGTCCACCCGGCGGGCGGGCCCGGCAGCAGCGTCTTCGACCTGTTCGAGCAGTACGAGCGCAGCTTCGCCCTGCTGGAGGACCAGCCGCACCTGTACGCGGTGCGCGACGCGCTGTTCGTCCGGATGATCAGGCACTACCTGTTCGTCTTCGACCTGGCCGGCTGCGTCCCCCGCGCCGAGCGGCCGCAGTTCTTCCACCGCGCCGCCGAGCACCACCGGCGCTTCCAGCCGCCCGGCCACCGCCGGCCCGGCGGCCGCGAGGGGATCAAGTTCTCGCTGCTGGCGGGCGGCGCCTACCCGGCGTTCGAGGTGGCCAAGCTCTCCCACATCGCGCGCGGCACGCTCACCGGACGGAAGTAGCTCGGCGGGCGTGCGCGGTGCCGCCCTCGGCGGCCATCGCCGCCGCGATCCGGCGGGCCCGCTCGGCCCTCACCCCCGCGGGCTGCGGCGGCAGCACGTCCATCCACAGGGGCAGGGTCGAGCCGCGCAGCTGGGCCACCCCCTCGGGGCGGGCGAGCAGCCACAGGTGCAGGTGTGCCGAGCCGTCGCCCCAGCGGTTCACGTGGACCCGGCCGACGCCGCCGAGCGACCGTACCGCCCGCTCCACCCGCTGCAGCATCGGGCCCAGCCGCGCGGACAGTTCGGCTGGCAGGTCCAGCAGGTCGTGGTGGGCGCGCGGCCAGAGGAGCAGGGTGGCGGGCAGACCGTTCGGCTCGTCGGTGGTGCCGAGCCGCCAGTGCTCGTCGGTCCACAGGAAGTCGGTGTCGGGGCGGGCACAGTCCGGGCAGCTCTCCGGGCCGTCCTCGCCGTTGCGGGGCGGCTCCGGCAGCTCGGGCGCGCGCAGTTCCCGGACGGTCAGCTCGCCCTCGTACGGGAAGATCTCCCAGGACGGCGCGCCGTCCGCCGGGAAGGGCAGCGGCTCGCCGATCGGGAGGCGGGCGAGGTAGGCCTCGGGGCCGGCCGGGTCAACGGGCACGGGTTCGTCGATCATGACCGCCGAGGGTGCCACATGACACCCCGTCGGCGGTACCCCCGTCGTGCCCGGTACCGGTCCGGCCGGGTGCCTGCGATCATCGGCGGAGCCGTCGCCGCACCCGCCCGGGAGGTCCCTGGTGAGCCGTCCGTCCGCCGTACCCGGGGCCGCGCTGGCCCGTGAGCTGGCCGCCGTGCTGCGCGGCGAGGTCCGCTTCGGCGCCGCCGAGCGCACCGTCTACAGCCAGGACGCCTCCAACTACCGGCAGTTGCCGCTGGGCGTGGTCAAACCCGCCGACCTCGACGACGTGCGCACGGCACTGGCGCTGTGCCGCGAGCACCGGGTGCCGGTGGTGGCGCGCGGGGCCGGGACCAGCATCGGCGGGCAGGCGATCGGCCCGGGCGCGGTGGTGCTGGACTTCCGCCGCCACCTCGGCGCGGTGCTGGAGCTCGACCCGCAGGCCCGCACCGCGCGCGTCCAGCCCGGCACCGTGCTGGACGACCTCCAGCGCGCCGCCAGACCGTACGGGCTGCGCTTCGGCCCCGACCCGTCCACGCACAGCCGCTGCACCATCGGCGGCATGATCGGCAACGACTCCTGCGGCTCGCACTCGCTCGCCTGGGGGCGCACCGCCGACAACGTCGAGCGGCTGGAGCTGCTTCTCGCGGACGGCACCGAGCTGACCGTCGGCGGACGGCTCACCTCCCGGGAGCGTGCCGCGCTCGCCGCGCGGCCCGGAAGGGTCGGTCGACTCCACGCCGAGCTACAGGAGTTCACCGACCGCAACCTCGCCGTCATCCGGCAGGGCATGCCGCAGCTGCCCCGCCGCACCTCCGGCTACCCGCTGGACGCGCTGCTGCCCGAGCACGGCCACGACCTGGCCCGGGCGCTCACCGGCACCGAGGGCACCTGCGCGCTGCTGCTCGGCGCCACCGTCCGACTGGTCGAGGACCCGCCCGCGCGGGCCCTGGTGGTGGCCGGCTACCCCGACGAGGGCGCCGCCGCCGACGCCGTCCCGGCGCTGCTGCCCCACGGCCCGCTGACCGCCGAGGGCATGGCGGCCGACCTGATCGCCGCGCTGCTCGCCGCCGGGCCCCGGCCGCCCGCGCTGGACCGGCTGCCCGCCGGCGAGTGCTGGCTGTTCCTGGAGACCGGCGGCGACACCCCGTTGGCGGCCTACCAGGCCGCCCGCCGACTCGCCGACGAGGTGCGCCGCGAACGCTCCGCCACCGTCGCGCTGGTCACCGACCCGGTCGAGCGGCGCCAGCTGTGGGCCGTCCGGGAGGCCGGCGCGGGGATCGTCACCCGGCTGCCCGGAGGCGGCCAGGCCTGGCCCGGCTGGGAGGACTCCGCCGTCCCTCCCGAGCGGCTCGGCGACTACCTCCGGGACCTGCGCGCCCTGCTGCGCCGGCACAGCCTGCGCGGTGTCCCGTACGGGCACTTCGGCGACGGCTGCGTGCACCTGCGGATCGACTTCCCGCTGGACGAGCCCCAAGGGGTGCTGGTCTTCCGGGAGTTCCTGGAGCAGGCGGCCGATCTGGCGGTCTCGTACGGCGGTTCGCTCTCCGGCGAGCACGGCGACGGGCAGGCCAGGGCGGAGCTGCTGCCGCGCATGTACCCGCCCGAAGTCATCGGCTTGTTCGGCGAGTTCAAGCGGATCTGGGACCCGGAGAACCTGCTCAACCCGGGCGCCCTGGTCGATCCCCGCCCGCTCGACGCGGACCTGCGCTTCGTCACCGCCCCGCGCCGCACGCTGCCACTGGCGCTCCCGTACGAGCAGGACGGCGGCAGCCTGGTCAAGGCGGTGCACCGCTGCGTGGGCGTGGCCAAGTGCGTGGCCCCGGGCAGCGGGGTGATGTGCCCGAGCTACCTGGCCACCAGCGAGGAGCGGCACTCCACCCGGGGGCGGGCCCGGCTGCTCGCCGAGATGCTGCGGGGGATGGGGGCGCCTCCCGGCCGCCGGGCCGGGGCAGCGGTCGCGGACGGGTGGCGCTCGCAGGAGGTCCGCGAGGCGCTGGACCTCTGTCTGAGCTGCAAGGGCTGCGCGAGCGACTGCCCGGTGCACGTCGACATGGCGACGTACAAGTCCGAGTTCCTGTACCAGCACTACCGGCACCGGCCGCGTCCGCTCGCGCACTACTCGATGGGCTGGCTGCCGCTCTGGCTGCGGGCCGTCGCTCTCGCGCCCGGGGCCGCCAACACGCTCGCCCGCTCCCGGGCCGGCGCTCTGCTCAAGCGGCTCGGCGGGATCGACCGGCGCCGGGTGCTGCCGGTCTTCCCGCCGGAGACCTTCACCGCCTGGTACCGGCGGCACCGCGCCGAGCACCCGGCTCCGGCGGGCGCCCGGCCGGTGCTGCTGTGGCCGGACACCTTCTCCGAGCACCTCCAGCCGAACGTGCCGCGCTCGGCCGTCGAGGTGCTGGAGCACCTGGGCTTCGACGTCCGGCTGCCCTCGGGCCCGGTCTGCTGCGGGCTCACCTGGCACTCCACCGGCCAACTCGGCACTGCCCGAAGGGTGTTGCGGCGCAGCCTGCGAACGCTGGACGGAACCGGTCTCCCGGCCGACACCCCCGTGGTCGGCCTGGACCCGAGCTGTACCGCGACCCTGCGCGAGGACCTGCCCCGACTGCTCGGCACCGAGGGCCGCCCGCTCGCCGACCGCACCCGCACCTTCGCCGAGTTCCTCGACGAGTACGCCCCCGACGCCCCGCTCCCCCGGATCCGGCTGGACGCCCTCACCCAGACCCACTGCCACCAGCACGCGGTGCTCGGCAGCGCCGCCGACCGCCGGGTGGAGGCCCGGCTCGGTCTGAACAACCGGGTACTGGAGGCCGGTTGCTGCGGCCTGGCGGGCAACTTCGGCTTCGAGCAAGGGCATTTCGAGGTGTCCGTGGCGATCGCGGAGCGGGTACTGCTGCCCGAGGTCCGCGCGGCCGGTCCGGCGACGGTGGTGCTGGCGGACGGCTTCAGCTGCCGCACCCAGATCGCCCAACTCGCCGACGGGCGGCAGGCCCTGCACCTGGCGGAGCTGATCGCCCGGGAACTGCGCCGCTAACGCGCGTGCGCGGCGAGAAAAGCCCCGGCGTGCGCCGCGGCCTCCTCCCGGGTCCGGTGCTCGTCGGCCGCCTCGCCGGTGGCGCCGTCGGCGCCGGTGGCCACCCAGCGCCAACCGCCGACCGTCTCGACCAACTCCGCAGTACCCTTGAAGAGTTCGAGCGAGTCAGACTTCGCCACCGGGCGACTGACGGCCTCCGGCCACTTCTTCCTGGCTCCCTGTCGGGTGATACCCCAGGCGGCGCCGAGTCGCTCGTAGCTGGCACCGTAGGACCCCGCGGTGGCGGCCGCGCCCGCGGCGAGCCGCTTGACCTCGGTGTCCACCAGCTTCCAGGCGGACAGCACGGAGAGGGCCACCTCGACCGGCTCGGCGTTCCACATCCGCTCCGCGGGCAGGCCGGTCGTGCGGGCGCGCACGGCGGCGGCGAGGGGGCCAAGGGCATCGAGAAGGGCCTTGGCCAGTTCGGCCCGTTCCTCATGGGTGATCTCCACGACGGTCATATCGACAACTTTAGTTTCCAAGCTCGGTCACGACAACCGAAGTTACCGACGGAGTCGATCCAGCGGGCTCGAGCCCTGCCCCTCCGGCGCGAACGGGACCCCCGAGGAGAGCCCCCGCAGGCCGACCGCCAGGGCCTCCCCGAGGAAGCCCACGCCGATCGACAGTTGGACCGGCCGGGCGTCCGCGGCCAGGCCGAAGTGCGCGGCGAGCGCGGCGAAGCCGGCCATCACGGCGAGCGAGAGCGCCGCGACGAGGAAGGTCCACCCGGTGTAGCGCTGCCACAGCACGCCCTCGCGCTCGTAGACCCGGACGGTCGCGCCGCGCACCGCCCCCAGCGCGACGCCGAGCGCGGCGCCCGCCACGATCCAGCCGTAGTCGGCCGCACCGAGGCCGTGCCGCTGCGCGAGCGCCCACACGCCGAGGCCGGTGAGCACCACCGGCGGCGCGAAGAGGTCCCGGGCGTTGAGCGGTTCGCCTCGCAGCCGCCGGATCACGACCACCACGACCACGGCGGCGATCAGCCCCACGTGCACCCAGCCGTTCATTCCCGCTCCCCCAGAGTTTTGTAGCTCGACCGTGCTAACTCAGCAATTTAGCTCGCCCGTGCTATAACGGCAACATGCCGAAGATCGTCGACCCCGCCGAACGCCGCCAGGCCGTCGCCGACGCCGTCCTGCGCGTCGCGGCCCGCGAAGGACTGGAGCACGCCTCACTGCGCAACGTCGCCGAGGAAGCCGGACTGGCCGTCGGCTCGGTGCGGCACTACTTCGCCGGCAGCTCGGAGCTGATGATCTTCGCGATGGGCGAGCTGGCCCACCGGATCGAGACCCGCATCCGCGTCCACGCCGCCGCCCTGCTCGACCCTGCCGCCGCCGGGACCGACCGGCGCGAGCGGACCGTCCGACTGCTCGCCGAAACCCTCCCGCTGGACGCCGCGCGCCGGGAGGAGTCCGCGCTCTGGCTCTCCTTCGTCACCGCCGCCCGCACCCGGCCCGGCCTGCGGCCCCGTGCCGCCGAACTGCATTCCGGGCTCGACGAGTTGGTCCGCCGCGTCCTCGCCGAGTCCGCACGCGCCGGCGGCCTGGCCCCCGGCCTCGACCTCGAGCTCGAGACCCGCCGGCTCTCCGCCCTGCTGGACGGCCTCGCCCTCCAGGCCGTCCAACACCCCGACCTGGTCGGCCCGGACGACCTGCGCGCGGTACTGCGCCGACACCTCGACACCCTTGCCGCACCGACCTCCTGACGGAACGTCTACTCACCCCGCACAATGGCGCGATGACCCTCACCACCGCCGACGCGGACAAGCTGTTGACCGAGCACTTCGCTCCCTGGGTGCGGGACCTGGGGCTGTCGACCGTCGAGACCGGCGAGCCACGCGGTACTGCGGCTGCCCTCGTCCGACCAGCTCGCCCGCCAGGGCGGCGCGCTGTCCGGCCAGGCGCTGATGGCCGCCGCCGACACGGCCTGCGTGATCGCCCTCTCGGCCGCCCGCGGCGGCTTCGGCCCGATGACCACCGTCCAGCAGTCCGCCGCCTTCCAGCGGGCCGTACTCGCCCAGGACCTCCTGGTGCACGCCCGGATCACCAAACTCGGCCGCCGGATCGCCTTCCTCGACATCACCCTCACCCCCGATGGCGCCGAAAGCCCCGAGGACACCGCAGACCCGGCCGCCCACGCCACCGCCGTCTACGCCCTGGGCTGACCCGGCCACCACCCGGGTGTCACACCGCCGTGCCCGCCGGTGTCCTGATGCCGCCAGGTCATCGGACCCCGTCATCGGACACAGTGGAGCGCACACATGAGCAAGGTCTGGTTCGTCACCGGTTCCTCCCGCGGCCTCGGCCGCGCCTTCGTCGAGGCGGCCCTGTCCCGCGGCGACAAGGTGGCCGCGACCGCCCGCGACACCGCGCGGCTCGCCGACCTGGTCGCCGCCCACGGGGACGCGGTGCTCCCGCTCCCGCTGGACGTCGCCGACCGGGACGCCGTCCACCGCGCCGTCCAGCGGGCCCACCGGCACTTCGGCCGGCTCGACGTCCTCGTGAACAACGCCGGCTACGGCCTGTCCGGCGCCGTCGAGGAACTCTCCGAGGAGCAGCTGCGCGACCAGCTGGACACCAACCTGTTCGGCCCGCTGCGGGTTGTCCAGGCCGCACTCCCCCTGCTGCGCGCCCAGGGCTCCGGGCACGTCGTCCAGATCTCCTCGGTCGCCGGCGTCGCCGCGTTCCCGCTCGGCGGCGGGTACTGCGCCTCCAAGTGGGCCCTGGAGGGCCTGAGCGAGGCGCTCGCCCAGGAGGTCGCCGGGTTCGGCGTCAAGGTGACCGTGGTCGAGCCGGGCAGCTACGCCACCGACGCGGTCGCCTCCGCCGTACGCGCCGAGGCCGACCCGCACTACGACGGGCTGCGCGCGGCCTTCGCCGCCCACGCCGCCTCACTCGACGTCGGCGACCCGGCCGCGGCGGGCCGGGCCCTGCTCCGGCTCGTCGACGCCGAGCGGCCGCCGCTGCGGGTGTTCTTCGGCGCCCAGGGCCGGCCGATACTCCAGCAGGTCTACGCCGACCGGCTGGCCGGCTGGGCCGAGTGGGCCGAACTCTCCCTCGAGGCGCACGGCTCCGCCGCTTCGGCTGCCTGACCGGCACGACCAAGCGACCGTGGCTCCACCCCGGCGGGGGCGGAGCCACGGCCCACGTGCGCACGACGGCTTCAGCCCCCGGGCGGTCGTCCCGGGCGGGTCAGCCCTGGGCGGCCCCCGCGGGCGCCTCCTCCGCGCAGACCGCCGCCACGAACTCGGCGACCCGTGCCTGCGGCAGACCGCGCGCGATGTCCGCCTCACTGATCATGCCGACCAGCTTGTGCTCCGGATGGTTGATCACCGGCAGCCGACGCACCTGGTACTGCTCCATCACCCGCAGCACCTGGTCACAGTCCTCGTCCGCCTCCACCGTCATCGGCCGCCCCTGCGCCAGTTCGCCCGCCGTCACCGACGCCGGGTCGCGGCCCTCGGCGACGCAGCGCAGCACGATGTCCCGGTCGGTCAAGATCCCCGACAGCTTGTCGCCCGGCCCGCAGATGGGCAGGGCGCCCACATGGCGTTCCCGCATGATCCGGGCGGCAGCCGCGAGCGTCTCGTGCTCGCGGATGCACTCCGCGCCCGGGTGCATGATGTCGCTGGCTTTGGTCATGGTCCGCCTCCTGACCTGGCTTCCCCTCTCTCGTCCATCGTGGTCCGGGTGGATGGCCGACGCCACCGGGGCCGTCCCGCCCGTCCCGCTCGGGCGGTGGGCTCAGCCCCCTCCGCCCGGCCCGGTGGCCTCGTCCGGCTCGATCCGACCGTCCGGCGACTCCGTACGGTTCAGCGGCGAGCGCTCCAGCACCTCCTCCAGCGGCGGGAGTTCGTGCCGGGGCTGGTCCGGTTCGAGCTCCTCCTCCGGGACCTCGCCGCTCTCCACTGCCTCCTCCGCGGCCTTCGCCCCGGCCGCGGCCGCGGCGGCCGTAAGCAGGTTCCGCTGCTGGACCTCCGTCGCGCTGTCCAGGAAGCGCAGCAGCTCCACCGGGAACGGCAGCACCAGCGTCGAGTTCTTCTCCGCGGCCACCTCCACCACGGTCTGCAACAGCCGAAGTTGGAGCGCGGCCGGGGTCGCGCTCATCACCGCCGCGGCCTCCGACAGCCGCTCCGAGGCCTGGTACTCGCCGTCCGCGGTGATGATCCGGGCCCGCCGCTCCCGCTCGGCCTCCGCCTGCCGGGCGATCGAGCGCTTCATCGACTCCGGCAGCGCGACGTCCTTGATCTCCACCCGGTCGATCTCGATGCCCCAGCCCAGCGCCGGACTGTCGATCATCAACTCCAGCCCCTGGTTGATCGGTTCCCGGTTGGCCAGCAGGTCGTCCAGCTCGCTCTTGCCGATGATCGAGCGCAGCGAGGTCTGCGCGACCTGGGAGATCGCGAAGTTGTAGTCCTGCACGTTGACGGTGGCCTTCACCGGGTCCACCACCCGGAAGTAGACCACCGCGTCCACCCGCACCGTCACGTTGTCCCGGGTGATGCCCTCCTGCGCCGGGATCGGCATCGTCACGATCTGCACGTTCACCCTGCGCAGCCGGTCCGCGATCGGCATCAGCGCCACCAGCCCGGGAGCGCGCACCTCGTCGCGCACCTTCCCGAAGCGGAACACCACGCCCTTCTGGAACTGCTGGACGACCCTGATGCTCATGCTCGCCCAGATCGCCCCCAGCCCGGCGAGCCCCGCGAGGGCGCCCAGCACCGCATCGACGATCATCGCGGCCTCCTTGCGGCCTGCGCGCACACCGGCGCGTCCGGCCGGCCCCGACCCGGACCGGCCGGGGACCGCCGGAGCAACTGATTCCACGCTACGCCTGCCCGGCCGACGCCGGAACGAACGCCCGGAAGCCCCTAGGATCTCGACCATGCCGACCGTGGCCGCGCCCTCCTCCCCCGCCGACGACCCGGACGACCCCCGGCACCCCGCCGAGGCGGCCGCCCGGGCCGGCACGCTCGCCGCGCTGGACCGCGTCGTCACCGGCTGCCGGGCCTGCCCGCGCCTGGTCCAGTGGCGCGAGGAGACCGCCCGCACCAAACGCCGCGCCTACCAGGACTGGGACTACTGGGCCCGCCCCGTCCCCGGCTTCGGCCCGCCGGACGCCCCGCTCGTCCTGGTCGGCCTCGCCCCCGCCGCCCACGGCGCCAACCGCACCGGCCGGATCTTCACCGGCGACCCCTCCGGCGACCTGCTCTACGCCGCCCTGTACGAGCTCGGGTTCGCCAACCGCGCCGTGTCCGTCCGCCACGGCGACGGGCTGGAGCTGTCCGGCGTCCGGATCACCGACCCGGTCCGCTGCGCCCCGCCGGACAACAGGCCCAGCACCGCGGAACGCGACACCTGCCGGCCCTGGATCAGCCGGGAGCTGGAGCTGATGCGCCCCACCGTGCGCACCGTCGTCGCCCTCGGCGGCTTCGCCTGGCAGGCGATGCTGCCGGTGATCGCCGACTCCGGCTGGCAGGTCCCGCGGCCCCGCCCCGCCTTCGGCCACGCCGCCCTGGCCACCTTCCCGGCCCGCGACGGCGGCCCGGAGCTGCGGATGTACGGCTGCTACCACGTGAGCCCCCGCAACACGAACACCGGTCGGCTGACCACCACGATGCTCCGCGACCTGCTGCGCGAGGCAGCCCGCTCGGCCGGGCTCGACCCCCGGTAGCCCCAAGCGCCAACCGCGCCCGCAGGTGCACCCGGGCGCCGACCGAGCACGACACCGCAGGACGCGCCCGTGTTCCGGGGCACACCGCCCGGGCGCTAGCCCGGTCCTTCGCACATAACGAGTTCGGATGAACTGGTGATGCGACCGGTATCCCGGTGGGATGCCAGTCGTTGGACCCGGCATGCCGAT